>JALYIF010000036.1 GCA_030775925.1 Vulcanimicrobiota bacterium
TGCAGGGCGGAGAACCATGCCTCTGAGAGTGCGCGGCGGTCGCACAGCGCGACTGGGGTGCTTAGCACAGTAAAGGCGGCGGGTTGACCAATCATGACAATTGCGCTCCGTTTCAGATGCCGTTTTATGAGCTAACCGTACCGGAATTGATTGGTCGATTCGTGAGCGAATTGTTACCGAATCTCGCCTGCAGTCATTCGTTCACTGGGTGGCGCTCGCGACCATCGCTAAAGAGGCCGCCGCGTTCCAAATAGAGCGTGCGATTAAACGCATCAAACGTCACGATAAAATTCTTAAGGGTGGCCAAACCAATGTTCCCTGCATCAAAACGGTCGGCGAAGGCACCTTCGGTGGATAAGATCACATTTGTGGTCCGGTGGAATAGACGATAGGGTCCAAGATCGAGTTCTCCGACGCTCGTGCTATATGACGTTGAAGCGCCGCCGACGCCATAGCTCGGATCGGCCATGCGCATTGTCCCTGTCACGAGTCCCGGATGCGCTTGCATGAAGGCATGAAACAACAACAACTCGTTGCCGTTCCCTGTGTCGATAAGAAAGCGGCCCGGCACTCCGTTAATCGTGGCCTGCATCTCGGGTAACTCGCGGTCCGTATCCACATCAAACTTTGTCCCGAGTGCGGGTAGCCCGCCCGGTGCGGCAATCGTCATGGTCATCTTTGCATAGTCGATTTGCACCATCGCCGCACCAAAGAGCGAGAAGCCGAGAATACCATCGATTGCAAACCGGCCATTGGTTGAGCCTGCAAGATCCAAGATGGATGCGACTCCAACGGGCAGCGTGGCATCGCCAATGTGAATCTTGTCGAGGGCCGTTACGCCGATGCCACCGGTGCGCGAGGTTCCGCGCGCTTCAAACGAACCTTGCGGCAAGAGCCCGAGCAACGTTGAAACGCGCGAGTCAAGTACCAGGCCTTGGGCGCCACTGTCAATGAGAAACGTAAATGTGCGGCCATGGATGACCACATCCGTGTAGAGTGCGCCAAAGCGTTCCACAATCGGGACGGTAACGGGCCGGCTTACCAAAAGACGCACGGGAACCAACGGTTCGAATACGCTTTTGGGAATGCTCTTTCCAGCAATCATTTGCGTGACGGTCTGCGTTACATCGTAAGGATGGTCCCCATCAGACTGCACTTGTTTGAAAGAAAAAATGTACCCCGCTACCGGCCGGAAATCTGAAAAATCCACACTAAATATGCCGTCGCCGTCCACATACTCAAGCCGGTCGAGCAGATGTGTATGCGCATCAATGGACATGGTCTCCGTTTCGCCTTCCGGCGGCGACACTTCGAGCTGGTACACCTCGCGCCCATCATTAAGCTTCACAAAGCCGAGAGATTTTGAATACTGAGGCTTGTCGAAGAGAGCGGTTGAGCCGATAAAATCCTGCGTTCGTGCGCGACGCAACAGCAGCCCTTTGATCTCGATGACGTTGCCGTTGCTATTCTGCTCGAACCGCCGCGAACCAAGCTGCAGCGAACGCTCCGTACGCGCTCCCAAATTCTGTTCGACTCGTTCGCGCTCGCCGTCGTGCCACGTATGGAACGTTCCGTTCAACTGCGCGCCCGATAGCGTACCCACGGTTTCCAAACGCTCGGGCGGTTTGACGCCGGTAGGCGAAATCGCGCTCTTATAGAGCGCGAGAATTTGCGCCGAACTTAAAGACGGCTGGGTGGACTGGGCGAAAAGTGGCGCTGTTGGAAGGCAACCGAGGAGCGCGCAGAGCGCTGCAACCCTATGGAGACTGGGTTTTATATTTGTTGTAACTGTCCAGAACGTTGCCGACGTAGTTGCGCGTCTCTGCATAGGGAGGTACACCACCATATTTCTCAACGGCCCCCGGTCCGGCATTATAAGCCGCGACTGCGAGCTGCATGTCCCCATGGAAACGATCGAGCAGGCTCTTTATGTAACGCGTACCGCCAGAAATATTTTGCGCGGGGTCATAGGAGTCGCGAACGCCGAGCGAGGCGGCAGTGCCCGGCTCCAATTGCATCAGCCCCTGCGCGCCGGTTTTGGACGTCGCGCTTGCATTGAATCCAGACTCATTGGCGATAATGGCCTTTACCAGCGCCGGATCCACTTGGCAAGCAGCGGCATTAGCGGAAACCAGGCGGTCAATCTCCGCTGGCGCAACCATCATCGGCCCCTCGCCAGGGACGGTTGGCACTGCTGGCCCAGGCATGACACTCTCGGCCGTCCGACCGTGCATCGCTTTCTGAACCAGGGACGCAAACGAATCCGCCTCTGGTGCGGAGCCGGGAGCGCTGGGCGGCGGGGCGCCGGTAATTTCGGCGATTCGCGACTGTACGGCGACTATGTCGCTGGAGATATCCATAAGCGTCCTTCTAGGATATCGGCGAGTTGCTCCAGTTCGTGCAGCGTTTGGGCCGGCTTATTGCAAAGTTCACCCTGCCGTAAGAATGATTCAAGCTGCGGCATGGCTGCTTGGGCGCGCAGCGTTGCCGGGTCGGTCAGCGGTAAGCCTAGCGAGCGGGCGTCCTCACTCTCGCGCAGTAAGCTCAACCCCCCTCGTACGCATTGGGCTGCCCGAGCGTGCGCTCGACCGGCAACTGCCGGCATGGTCCGGCTGGCGCTCGCGAGGACGTCGATGGCGGGGTAGCGACCGGCTTGGGCAAGGGCGGGCGACAGGCTCACGTGCCCATCAAGAAGCGATCGTGCCGCATCGCTCAGTGGATCACGCTCGTCGGAACCGTCACACAGGACTGTTGCGACAAGCGTGATCGAACCCGTCTGCGTGCGCCCGGCAACCTCAATGAGCCGGGCCGTCTGAGCAAAGACGCTGGCCGGAAAGCCCCCACGGCCGACCGGCTCACCGCACGCAACGGCGATCTCACGCAGTGCTGCACCGAACCGCATGAGACTATCGAGAATCAAGAGCACATCCAAACCGCGCGCGCGCAGCGCATCGGCCTGGGCCATCGCGGCTTTAGCCGCATGGACTCGCTCTGCGGCCGAACGATCGCTCGACGCGCAAACCACACTTGTCCGTGCATCGCAGCGTGCGATCCAATCGGCAGCTTCGCGCCCGCGCTCGCCAATTAAGCCCACAACAACCGCGTCGGCTGAAATGCCTTGCGCTAGCAATGTTAGCAGGGTCGATTTCCCAACGCCGGGCGCACCGAATAATCCAATGCGCGCACCCCGTCCAATCGTGAGTAAACCATCAATGGCTTTGATACCGGTCCATAGTGGCTCATCAATGGCCAGCCGTTGCGCGGGAGTTGGAGCTCGCGCATCAATTCGCGTGGCCTTGCCGCGAACCGGCGGCAATCCATCGAGCGGCGTACCAGAGGCATCGAACGCACGCCCTAGCCCGCACATGCCCAGCGGCAAGCTCAGTGCCGCCGGGGTCGTGGTGACCGAGTCGCCGCACACAATTCCATCGATCGAGCCATGCGGCAGAATCACTGCGGTCCCACTTGTTACGCCGTGAACGATCCCGCGAATCATTGCTTCACCCGCTGCGATACGCACGCCGTCGCCAACGGCCGCACCGGGAAGCGCAGCCCGAACAAGCCCCGCATGCGCATCGACAACGCTTCCGATGCTTCGACCGATCATGGACTCGCCACCGCAAGATCATCTAACCGGCTCATCAACGTTAGATCGATGCACCCTGAGCGCAAGTCCAAGTACGCATCGCCCCGGGTAAGCGTTTCATCGCCGAATACCGGTAGGTCGATGCAAGACAGCGCGACGACATCGTCTGGATGCACGCGCACCCGCAGTGGATTTGCATGCTCGTAGTCGGCAAGTGCGCCGGCCACGAGCATCGTTACGTCTGCAGGCGCGAGAAGCAACTCCCTGCCGAGAATCTCCTGCGCAATGCGTACTCGCAAGGTGTCGATTGCGCGATCCAGCGATTCGCGCAAATGTGCGCGAAAGAGCCGCAGTTCCCGTATGGTTTCTTCATCCGGCGAGATGCAAGCCGTCGTACTTGCAGGCAGCTCAGCGGCGCTCACTGCTACAGGCTGCACGGCATCGTGTATCGTTTCTTTGGAATCCAGCAAGATAGAGGCCAAACTCCGGAACTCAGGCATTTGCAATCACGGTCTCAAAATCGGGCATAAAGGCGTTCGGCGGCCGCGACATGCGCCCGATGATCGCCGAACGCTCCTCGGGCGGGTAGAGATCGAGCACCGCTGCAGCCGTCGCGGCCGGCAATGCGCTAATGATCGCCGCTGCCGTGTGCGGCGGCTCATTGCGAAGTGCGCCACGCACCTGTGTCGGCGCGAAGCCTGCGACCGCCTTACGCGTTCGAAGAATCGTCGCGCGTGTTACAAGTGCGTTCAAACAGGCCATGGCTGGTTGAATGCAGAGTTTGAGAGCAGCCAGAACCACGATGCCGATCACAATTGCTGGAAGAATCGAGAGCAGCAAGCCGTAAGCCGGTAAGAACCACCCATCTATTTTGGGCTCGAGATGCGCATGAAAGGCGACTGCTTGAACGCTAATGATATCTCCGCGCCGCGCATCGAGCCCCGCTGCGGCTTCTGCCAGCGCTCGAATTTTGTAGATATCGACGGCATGCGCGGCATCCACAACGATTGCGATTGAAACTCGGGAAAGGCGGCCGGGTGCGAAGGTTGTTTGCACTTCTCGCACATCGCTCCCACGGTCATCGGAATGCGTGGACTTGGTGTAGTGCCTATTACTGCCCGTATACTGTTCGTCACTATGATCTGAGGAAATTGGAACCGACGATGCAGCAGAGCGCCGAATCTCCTTGATGAGTTGCGCACGTTGCTCGAAGTCAACGTGAACCCGAACGATGGTGCTGCCCGTACCGAATGCACTGTCCAATGCCGTCTGAAGTGAGCTTTGCAGTTCCCCGCTATCGTTAGCTCCCGCGCCGTCGTCACTCAGCGCGATCCCGCGATCATCCAGTATCGTTACGTGCTTGGAATCCAATCCCGGCACGCCTGCGGCTACGAACGATCGAATACCGGCAATCGCGCTGGGTGGTAAGTGTACGCCGGGGTGAACGCGTAAACGCACGCTGGCGCTTCCTTCGTGCGACTGTTCGTCGGCAAACATGGCAGGTTTGCCCGGCGCAATGATGACGGATGCGTCCTGAACACCTTCAATCCCCCGCAAGGCCAACTGCAGATCGGCCGCAAGCCCGCTGCGAGTCTGTTCATCGATAATGCTTTGCGGCGTAAGTGCGCTCACTTTGGAGAGCATCTCATTTGAAGTATCCAGATGTGCATGCGGCACGCCGCCCAGCGATAGCCGCAACAGCAACTCGCTTCGGCGCTTTCCATCCACACCAACATTATCTGCACTCGGCGAGAACGGGATATTCCATTCAGCGAGCCGTTCTTGCACTTCAAGGAGTTGATCCGGGTGTAGCGCGGTCGCAAATAAGGGGACGCGATTATCGTGCGTTATGGATGCAAAGACCGCTGCGAGAACGATCACGAACGCGACCGCAATGGTGGCAGCTACGCGCGTTCGGAACGGCAAAGCGCAAAGGCGTGCGAGCAGTGCAGCGGCATGCATGTCAGATCTGCATATTGAGGATGGATTGCATGGCTTGCGCCGTTCGCTGCGCCGTTGCCGTCGCAACGGAAAGCACGACATCCGCCTGCGCTCGTTCGAAAACGGCATCTTGGAGGCTTCCCGCGTGCGCGGCGAACGCGTCTTCCGCCCCATCGGCCCGCGATAGCGCGCGACCGGCCCCGTCGAGCAGCGTGCCGAACTCCGTCGCGTCGGCAGCCATGTGCCTCGAACGTGTCGGCAGCGCTTCATCGGCAACGAGGGGCACGATCGTCATAGGCGGCCCAGATCGATCGTGCGCTCTGCCAGTCGTTTGCCGAGATCGAACACCGACGCGTTGGCTTCATAGGCGCGCGATGCATTCATAACGCTGACCATCTCAGTAAGTAAATCGACGCTCGAGCCTTTTTCGCGATGACTTCCCATAAAGGTGATGCCCTGCGCACCGTCTTCCTGGTCCATTGCATCACGCACCACAGCAAATTCGGGCACTTCGCGCTCGTAGTTTCCACCCGGCCCTGCCGCTTGGGCGGCAGCGACATTACGCGCCGCGATATCGAGTGCCGCGCGCTGCGCTTGCATCCCGCTCGAAGCCACAGTTAAAAGGTCAAAGTCGCTCATTTGGTCACCGATTTGATTTCTTGCAGGCGCGCATGTAACGCGGAGAGGAGCGCTTCGCTGAAGATCGCGGTTTGGGCGAGCGAGGCCATGGCGGCATCTTGGGTGTGGCCGCCGAGCGATGTTTGGGCCCGGGCGGTTTGCGAGGCGGTCCACGCAAGTTGAGAGCGAGCGTTCGACAGTGCCGATTGCAGTTGAGGTGCTACATCCATGCAGCCATGCTAGTTGCCTCGGATGAACGCCGGTTGTAAAATGTGTTGCGGAATTATGTCCGAGTGTTCCGATGCAGCGGCAGGCCGTCGACTCCGCGACCGACACCGATCAGGAGCGTTACGAATTGTGAATAGCTCACCGTGCCGCTCTTGACGTTATTCGCCTGCAGATACCGATTGTAGAAG
>JALYIF010000037.1 GCA_030775925.1 Vulcanimicrobiota bacterium
TCGATAAGCTGAGCACCTTCTTGGCAGCGCGGTAGCGAATTGTCGCCTATGAAGTTTGCTCGCGATTCACGCTGGGTTTCGCTCATCATTCTGTGTGTCGGCATGTTGATGATTGTGCTCGACGGTACGGTAGTAAACGTCGCGCTGCCCTCGATTCAAACGGACCTCGGTTTTTCTGCAGCGACCTTAGCGTGGGTGATCAATGCCTATCTCATTGCTTTCGGCGGCCTGCTATTGCTGGCCGGGCGCCTTGGCGATCTCATCGGAACCAAACGCATCTTTTTGGTAGGCATCTTTATGTTCACGCTCGCCTCGCTGTTGTGCGGAGTAGCCTTCAATCAAGCGATGTTGATTGGCGCGCGATTCTTGCAAGGGATCGGGGGAGCCATGGCTTCGTCAGTTATTTTGGCCATGATTGTCTCGATGTTTGCTGCTCCGCAAGAGCGCGCGCGGGCTATGAGCATTTTTAGCTTCACCGCTTCAGCGGGCGGATCCGTCGGCTTGCTGCTGGGCGGGACGATGACGCAAGCGCTGAACTGGCATTGGGTGTTTCTGATCAACATTCCGATCGGTATCGCGACCTTCTATACGGCGCATCGGTATCTTAAATCCACACCTGGAATTGGCTTGCGGGAGGGTGCTGACGTCGTGGGTGCGTTTTTGGTGACTGCGGCGTTAATGACTGGGGTATACGCCGTCGTCGAAATTCCAACGGCGGGTATTAGCTCCGCGCGGACGATGGCGTTCGGAGCGGTCGGGATTGCACTCTTCATCGCTTTCCTCGTACGCCAGGCTAGGACGGAAAAGCCGCTCATGCAGCTTAGCATTTTCAAATCCCGCAACATTAGCGGCAGTAACGCCTTGCAGGCCCTGATCGTGGCTGGAATGTATGGCTCGTTTTTTCTTGAGGCCTTGTTTTTGCGCCGGCTGCTCGGATATAGTGCGGTTGCTACGGGGTTAGCGTTCCTACCGGTCACACTTACGATCGGTGCGTTCTCCTTGGGATGGTCGGTGCAACTGGCAACGCGCTTTGGCGCGCGCCAGATTTTGATCGCCGGCTCGGCGCTGGCTTCCGTGGGACTAGGAATCTTTGCGTTGACTCCGCCTGGAGCGAGCTACTTAACGGCAATTTTTCCGGCGATGTTGCTGCTCGGCTTCGGGATGGGCATTTCGTTTCCGCCACTCATGTTGTTCGCGATGTCAGATGCGGATGCGAACAATTCTGGAGTGGTTTCAGGACTGCTCAACACAACTGCGCAAATTGGAGGCGCCTTTGGGCTCGCCATTCTAGCTACGGCCGCAGCGGCGCGTACGCAGGCGATGCTTGCCGACGGAAGCACAAATGCCCTTGCGCTGACCGGCGGGTATCAGGTGTCATTTGCAATTGCTGCCGGCTGCTTGGTGGCCGCAACCATCATCGCTGCAACGGTGCTTACGCCAATCGACCTAACGCAGCCTCAACACGAGACACATTGAGATTCCACGCAGCGCGATGCTCCTACGCTGCATCGTCGTGGTGCTCTGCGATTCGAGTCTTAACGAGTTTGCGCACGAGGGCCGCCGGTAGTGGCCGCTTAGCCTGAAAGCGGATCGTGCCCTTGCCGACTTGATACGATTCCAGTTCCTCGGCGTGCACTTTTATCGGGTACGCGCCGGGGTAGAACGAGCAATGATGTTTGGCCGCCCCGAACCATACCAGAAGCTTACCGCGCAACCGAAATGCTGGCATCCCATAGCTGATGCATTCTTCGGCTTCCGGAGCCGCTGCTCGGATTGCTGAACGCAAGGCCTCTAGAGCCGTACGCCGTTCCGCATCGAGCGCGGTGAAGTAATCCGTAACGCTCAAGGCTGAGGCAGTCGTTGGTTTTTTCATTGCGTCGCGCTCCTCGTAAAGGCTGAGACACTTTCCAATTCGGCGCGATCACGCATCTGCATTTCCGCTGGACCGAAGCGTGCGCAGGAGGGTACATCAGCCGTGGCTTCGTACGTTGCCGATGGAGGTACAGTATGCGATTTTTCAAAGGCTCGCTGACTCTAGCGTTACTAGGCGCCCTCGTTTCAACTGTTTTTGCCGCCTCAAGCCCCACGGTGGTAATGCCAGGTAAGGAGCATTGGGTGAAACAGGACGGCGGATATTCGATGGCCGTGCTTTACGGTGATCCATCGAAGGACGGGTACTACGTGGTTCGATTAAAGACGGGCGCCAACTGGACGTTTGCCCCACACTATCACCCCGGACGCGAAAACATTACGGTGATATCCGGCGTGTTCTACGCCGGTATGGGCAAAAAAATGGACATGAAAAAACTGACCGCCTATCCTGCTGGGTCGTTCATGTCCGTTCCGGCGAATACAGTTCACTATGCGATGACCAAAGAACCGGCAATCATCGAACTGAGTGGCACCGAAGCGCTCAAAGATGTGATGGCGAAATAGCCTAGAACACGCGGTAGGCCACTGCCTTACAACGGCCATTGTTGGTATGTTCCGAGGAACAGGCCGTGAGAGCGACGAGTACGTCAGTCTCTGCACGGAAAACGATACTATCGCCCGCGCGTGATGGCGGCGTGCCTACCGTGATCGTTCCATCGAGTGCGATATCCACACGCATGAAGGCGTTAAACGTTCCATGGATGTCGTCGTCTTGAATTCCAAAAGGGCCAAGCGCGCGAACCAAATTCTCGTGACAGCTTGGGTGCCCCGGAGATGCGTGCAATATCTCGAACATCCGTGATGAACACGGCGTGAGTAGATAGTCGTGCACCTTTACGGCGTCAGCTTCAATGACCATGAGTGGATGGCTGCGGTTTGAGTAGAGTCGCGCACCGGTGGTGACATTGATGCGCGAATTGTAGTCTAAAGTGCGGCCGGGCGAGAAATATTCTCGAAGATCCGCTTGAGCGAAAATGGCAAGGTCGGCTACTTGCTGGCCTTCGACGTCAATCACTTCAAGTCGCTCCCCCGCGCGCATATGCAACGCACAGCCCGTTTGCGCTTCGAGGTG
>JALYIF010000038.1 GCA_030775925.1 Vulcanimicrobiota bacterium
ACCCACGGCGTACTCGGTACTCCCGCCGCCGGTATCGAGCACGCCCACGCGGGCGCGATCCACGTCATCAAGCGAGGTCGCGGCCCCGCGAAAGGATGCGGCGGCTTCGATTTTTCCGTCGAGGATATTGAGATCAACGCCCGTGACCTCGCGAACCTGCGCGACGAACGAATCGGCGTTGTCCGCGCGTCGAAGGGCACTGGTGGCAATCACGCTCAAGCGCTCCGCGCGGCCCTGCAAGGCCTCTGCGTAAGACCGCACCACGTCGAGCGTGCGGCGCATCGGCTCCTCTCCCAAGTGTCCCGATTCGCGCAACCCTTCGCCAATTCGCGTGCCAACCGAGCGTTGCCGCATAATCCGCGTCGAGGGCTCACCGAAAAATCCGAAGCGCTTAGCCGAGAAATCGACCAGCAACATACGGGTGGAATTGGTTCCGATGGAGATGACGGCGCTAGTATCGCTCAACCGCTAGCCTTTTAGTGGTCTTTCGAGTTGCGCGATTCAAAGACCGCAGCACGGCGCTTCTTCCGCAAGAAATGGCGTTCGTGTGACGCAGGCGCATCTTCTTGCTCCCACTCTTGGGTTTCTTTTAAGTAGCTTGCGATTTGCTCCTCAAGGTGCTCATCGTTAATCACTGGGGGTTTCGAACTCGGATCGATCGGTTCATCAATCCGCGTTTTTGCAAGCACCAAAATTTTATGCCGCACCCCCGCGTGCGCATCAAACGGCAACTCCGTCCGTTCGGCCAGCGCGCGCGTGTACGTTGCGCGATTGTGGTTTACGTCAGCAATCGGGGCCGAAGCCACCGCGCCGTTCTCTAAGCGCACCGTCGCGCCGAACATGTGAACGTTAATAACCGTGCCTCGAACGCGTTCGGTCATGGCTCCGATTTTTTTGGCGCCTTGAGATAGATGATGGTCTCGTGCGGACCGACCAGGTGCAAGCGATCGTGAATTTCCGGAATCGAACCAACGGGATCGCTCAAGCGTGTAAGCTCGCGTTCTTGCTCCCGCTTGCGCTCGCGCAGGGTATCAACATCCACTTGAATGTCGTGCAGCGAGGTCGCCATGGCAACATTACGATCGATGATATGTGCAAACTGAACGCCGACGAGTGCGAACACAATGAGCGAAATGGTTGCGACAGCAAGGCGACTGAAGAGACGAAGGCCTTGATGAGAACGCGCGTTGCGTTTCATCCGCTGATCGCTGCTGCTTCCTGACGCTCTACCTGCCACGCGCCAATACGCCGATATTTGCGATAGCGTTCCTCAACCAATTCGTCGGCCGGTTTTGCCGACAGTCGCGCGAGCGCGTCCCCAATGTGGTGCAGCGTGGTTGCAACCAGCGCCGCCGCGTCGCGGTGGGCCCCGCCGATCGGTTCGGGAATAATCTCATCGATAATCCCAAACCCCAGCGAGTCCTGACTGGTTAACTTCAAGCGCGCCGCCGCTTCTTCCGCCTTTGCGGCATCGCCCCATAAGATGGCCGCGCAGCCTTCGGGAGACGCAACGGTATACACGCTATGCTCGAGCATAACTACATGATCGGCAATTCCGAGTGCCAACGCACCTCCGCTGCCGCCTTCGCCGATGACTGTTGCCACCACGGGCACCCGTGCCATCGTCAGCGAGAACAAGCATTGGGCGATCGCCTCGGACTGCGCATGCTCCTCAGAAGCAATGCCGGGGTCCGCTCCCTTGGTATCGATGAAGGTCACCACAGGCAATCCTAAACGCGAGCCAAGGTCGATCAGGCGTTTGATCTTGCGGTACCCCTCGGGGGTCACCATCCCAAAATTCCGCCGCAAATTCTCTTTGGTGTCGCGCCCGCGTTGCTGCCCGATCACAATGATGGACCGCCCACCCAGCTTGCCGAAGCCGGCAATCACGGCGGGATCGTCGCGGAAATGACGATCGCCGTGCAATTCATCGAACGAATCGAGCGCGGCGATGTAATCACTGGACACCGGCCGGTTCGGATGGCGCGCCATGTTGACTTTTTGCCACGGCGACATCGACCCAAAAACGTCCCGCTGAATCTTCGCGTATTCGTCTTGGAGCGCCGCAATGGCCGTCGACAGACTGGGTTGAGCGACCGCTGCCGTGCGAAGATCGTTGATACTCTTTTCGAGTTCGAGCAATTTCTTTTCGCGCTCGACGATAACGTTCATGAGACCGCCACCGGTTTTTTGGCCGCCGTGTAATCCAACAAGCGACCAAGCGTCTCTTTGAGATCCTTGCGCTCGACGACCATGTCGATGTGGCCCTTCTCCAGCAAGAACTCCGCGGTCTGAAAGTTATCGGGTAATTTCTGGCGGATCGTCTGCTCGATCACGCGCCTGCCAGCAAAACCGATCATCGCCCGGGCTTCTGCCACAATCACATCCGCTTGAAATGCAAATGAAGCGGAGACGCCGCCGGTGGTGGGATCGGTAAGCACGGTCAGAAACACATTGCCGTCTTGCATGAAGCGCATTACCGCTGAAGTGGTTTTGGCCATCTGCATGAGGGCCAGCATGCCCTCTTCCATGCGCGCGCCGCCGCTTGCCGTGAATAGAATGCACGGTACTTTGCGCGCACGCGCTTCTTCTAAGAGCATGGCGATGCGCTCGCCTACCACCGTCCCCATCGTGCCGCCGCGGAAACTAAAATCCATAACGCCCAGGGCGATTGGAAAACCTAAGAGCGTACCGAAGCCGCACACGATGCCCTCAGTCAACTGTGATTTCTCTCGGGCCGCGTCAAGTTTTTGCGGATACGTTTTTGTATCGACCCACCCGAGCGGATCGCCGGGTAACACTTTCTCGCCGATTTCCACAAAGTCACTATCAATGATCATCGAGATGCGATCGAAAGCGTGCATGCGAAAATGGTAGTTACACTTGGTACAAACCGAGAGGTTGGCTGCTAAATCTTTGCGATACAACACTTCGCCGCACTTCGGACATTTGGTCCATTGCGCGGCGTCTTCAGTCGTCTCGTGTCGATTGCGCCGAATGCGCAGCCACTCCGGCATAGCCATATGCTAGGAACGCCCCGGCTTGGGTAAGAGTTTCCCGGAATAAATCTTTGCGAGCTGCTTGAGGTAGTTAAAAATTTCTTTTTGATTCAGCTTCGATTCGCCGGCCACACGATCGGTGAACACAAACGGAACCTCGATGACATTGCCATAGTGGCCTTTGGCAATAACTTCCAGCCCGATTTTGAAACCAATGGGGTCTAATTCCACGCCCTCGATCGCCGAGCGCTTGACGAGAAAATAGCCGCTCGTAATATCTTTCACGGGCGTCAGTGGTTTTGCGAGCGAGATGGCGACAAGCGAGGTGATCTTGCGTTTGAGCGGCCAATTTTCGATGCCGCCGCCGGGAACGTAGCGGCCTCCGATTGCGAGGCCGTAGCCGCCGCTGGCCAGCGCTTCAACCATCTTTGGCAAGATGTTGATGTCGTGACTGAAATCGCCGTCCATTGCGCCGACCGCTTCCGATTCCGGGCGCGCAAACTTCCAGCCATCGATGACGCCGCTCGAGAGTCCCATTTTCCCCGGACGGTGCAAACAGCGCACCGGATACGTCTGTGCGAGGCGGTCGACAATTGCGCCCGTTCCGTCTGGCGAATTGTCATCGACGATGACGATTTCCCCGTCCAAGTTGTTCTTGGTAAAGACCTCGGAGAGTGAGGTGATGAGGCGCTCGATGCCGCCCGCTTCATTATACGTGGGAATGACGATGGAAAACTTCATTGACTAATTCAGCCGCTTCATCGTTGGGTGCGCCAGCACATCAAATGCCGACAAGTCGTTGTAGCTTTCAACGGTGCCCTGCAATATCACGCCACGATCTTCGATATCGAGGACGTCTGTGGTGGGGACCATCAGCTCGGCATTGCGCGCTGTCCAAAAAACATTAAGGTATTCGGCAAGCAAGGAGTCGCCGATCCCGTAGACACCCCGAACCTCGCCGACTTGTTCCTCGCCCACAAGCACAGACGTGCCGGGCTTGAGCTCTTCCAATCGCTTACTCATATCAACCCGAGGGTATACGACGCCTCGCCCGTTTGTTCCGGTTACGAGAGATAATTTAGCAAGGCCATCACCACAAGCGCCGCCGTCTCAGTTCGCAGAATTCTTGAGCCGAGCGAAAGTAGGTGTGCTCCTGCGTCCCGCGCAGCCGCCGCCTCATCGGTTGAGAAGCCGCCTTCTGGCCCGATCACCACTAAAATTGAGCGCGCCGTCTGGAGCAAGCCGGGCAGCGTTTCGCGGAGCGGTGCAGCATCGGCCAACTCCCACGGGAAGAGCACGACATCGTAGCTTGCAAATGCGCCGATCAAGCTGGCTAGCGGCTGCGGGTCGCATATGGCCGGTATCGTCGAACGGCCGCACTGCTGGGCGGCGGTTTTTGCAAGACGCCGCCAGCGCTCGAGTTTGCCCGAACCGATCTCCTCGATGACGGTCCGTTCGGAGTAAACAGGCAAGATCTGCGCCGTCCCGAGTTCGGTGAGTTTCTCAACCACAAAGTCCATCTTCTGGCCTTTGGGTATTGCTTGCGCAACATCAATGCGATAACGATCGGCGCTGTGCTCCTCGAGGGCGAGCTCCTCAAGATGCGCGTGCACCCGATGATTTTCCAAGCGCAAGGTCGACCTGAAACGCTGCGAGGCCGAATCGATGATCTCGATTGTATCGCCACTCTTCTTACGCAACACGGTCGCAATCTTTCGGGCATCGCCACCGGTTAGCTCAATCGTGTCGCCGGGACTGTGCTTTCCCGGAACAAAGAAGCGGCTGCTAATCGGGCTTGAACGCGTCTTTTACGCGATCGAAGAATGACTTGTCATCCTCGACTTTGTCGCCGCCCGCGCGTGCGTACTCTTCAAGCAACTCGCGTTGACGTTTGGAAAGCTTGGCCGGCACGGCGACGTGCACCGTAACGATATGATCGCCGCGCTGCGTGCCGCGAACGCTCGGCATGCCATGTCCGCGCATCCGATAGAGCGTTCCACTCTGCGTACCCGGATGCAACGCGAGCGAAAGCTCGCCGTCGAGGGAAGCCACCTTTACATGCCCACCAAGTGCCGCTTGCGGAAACGAAATCACCAGATCGGTCGCTGTGTTCAATGCTTCGCGACGAAATTGTGCGTGCGGAATCACGCCCAAATACACATACAGATCGCCGGCTTGGCCACCGCGAATGCCGGCTTCGCCGCTGCCGCCGATGCGAATGCGACTGCCGTCATCGACGCCGGCAGGAACTCGGACGCTGAGCTTGCGCTCAACTTCTTTGCGCCCACGACCGGCACACGCGGTACACGGCGTCTGCACGACTTGTCCATCGCCCATGCATTTATTGCACGTTGATTGCGTAACGAATTGACCCAGGGGCGTTTGACGCACTTGGCGCATAACGCCGCTTGCGCCGCAGCGATCGCACGGCACGATCAGCGAGCCCGGCTCGGCTCCATTTCCTTTGCACGTTTCACACGCAGCCAGATGATTGAAGGCAATCTCTTTGGTTGTGCCGGCAAACGCTTCTTCGAGCGTGATCTCTAAATCGTAGCGC
>JALYIF010000039.1 GCA_030775925.1 Vulcanimicrobiota bacterium
GACCATCTACGCGGCTCGTGGGCAGTATTTAATGCCGGTATGCGTCACAGAGTACATCTTGATGCCCAACTGGATCATGATTTGCATCGTGCGATCGCAGGGAGCGAGTTTGTCGTTTTCTATCAGCCAATTGTGGATCTAGCCGATGGGAAAATCGTTTCGTTGGAAGCGCTGGTACGCTGGCCACGGGAAGACGGAAGGTTGATGCAACCGGCGGATTTTATTCCCTATGCCGAGGCGCACGGGATGATTGCCGCCGTGGACGCCATGGTCATGCGTCGTGTCTGCGAAGAGCTGCCGCAGTTTATTGGCTTGGCCGAGTCGCTGTCCGTAACGGTAAACTGTTCGATGGCGCAATTGACCAGCCATGATCTGGTGGAGTTTACGCTTGACCTCTTGACCCTCCACAAGATCGATCCGGCGCGGCTGCGCATAGAGATTACTGAAACCTCGGTCATGCGAAATCCCGAATTCGCACTAGCAAGTATCGAACGGCTGCGCGCTCTGGGCGTGCTCACATTGGTTGATGATTTCGGTACGGGGTATTCGTCGCTATCATACTTGCAACGGCTCCCCATTAGCGGTGTCAAAATCGACCAATCGTTTGTCGCGCCGCTCGGGCAAAGTGCGCAAGCGACAGCCATCGTTCGCAGCATTATTGCACTGGCAAAGACGCTGGAGCTTTACACCGTGGCGGAGGGTATTGAAACAGCCGAACAGTGGGCGATCCTCAAAGAACTTGGAGCCACGTATGGGCAAGGCTACTTCTTCTCCGTCCCTGTCCCAACGAATGAAGTCGCGCCACTTCTTCAGCGTGGTTTGAGCCAAAGGCATAGCTAGACGACGCTCTCTGTTTGGCTGTTCAGGATCGGTGCAACGGGTCGGCGGCTAGTCCGCCATGTTGCTGAAGGTAGCAGATTTCCAAGCGATTTCCGTCAGGATCTTCAAAGAATGCGGCATAGTAGCCACCGTAATCATGCGGCGGGTCGTAGTCATTCGCGCCATGCTCGAGGGCGACGGCTGCAAGTCGATCCACTTCGGCTGGACTCTTGGCTGCGAACGCCAGGCGAGTTTGATTTGCGACAAACTCTGGATCGACGATGAAACCAAAGAATTCGTCGTTGGCGACCCAACCGGCTCTTCGCCATGTTGGCTCGTGCTCGTCGAAGCGCTCGGCCTTCACAACATGAAAACCCATCGAGCCGAGCAACGCATTGTAGAATCGAAACGCTTCTGGCTGGCGCCGGACGCGTAGGTCGACATGACTGAACAGTGCCAAAATAGACCTCTTCTTCTTACCCGCTTCGGGTCTTTTTAGGAGTGGTGCCGCGGCACTCCTATATCACCAAACAGGCGGCGCTTTAGGAGCGACGAAGGCTTAGTTCCGTGAGTCGCTACGTCCCCGTTGATCCGACCATCGCTGAGTTTGCCGCGTATCTGCGCCTCGAACGTGGACAATCGCCACGCACGAGCGAGGAATATGCCCGCGACGTAGAGTTGTTCGCCGGATTTTTGGAGCCGGGGCACCCCAAAACCGCGCCGTTCCTGAAACTCGCCAGCGCAACCACCTCCGACGTCCGGCGCTTTATTATGGAATTGATGGGCCCGCGGGAATACGGTGCGACGTCGGTGCGTCGAAAGATTGCCGCCCTTCGTTCTTTTTTCGCCCTCCAGAAACGGGAAGCGCGCCGTCCCGACAATCCCGCACTCGATGTGCCCCCTCCCAAAGCCCCCAAACGATTGCCAAAAGTTCTGTCGGAAGCCGAGACGGCGAAGTTGCTTCGGACCGTGGTTGCCGGAAAAACGGATCAGCAACGACTGCGAGACATTGCTATCATGGAGGTGCTTTACGCAAGCGGCATTCGGCGCGCGGAGCTGGTTGGTCTCAATCTCGCCGACGTGGACCTCGAGCGCCACTTGATGCGCGTCATCGGCAAGGGCGACAAGCAACGAATGGTGTTTATCAATCAAGCGGCCTCCGATGCGATCCGGCAGTATCTAAGCGTGCGCCCGCGCAGCAGCGACGACGCGCTCTTCCTGAGCCGGCGCAAAACCCGTCTGAGCCACCGTCAAGCCTGGGTCGTTTTCACGACGTTTGCGAAGCTGAGCGGCCTCACGCAGCACGTGACCCCGCACACGATGCGGCACTCCTTTGCCACGCATCTTTTGGAAAACGGAGCCGACATCGTAACGATCAAAGAGTTGCTCGGACACGAAAGCCTTTCAACTACGCAAATCTACACCAACGTGTCGCTGGAACATATGCGGCGCAGCTATGAGGACGCACATCCGCGTGACCGATCAGACCATTGACTACATTTACATCATCACCGATACCAAAGGCGCGGGACGGGTCGTCGGCGCGTTCGCCGATCGCGACCGGGCCGAATCCGTTCGCGGCGTCGACAAGGCGTATTTCCGGTTGACGACTCTTCCATTGAATTCGGTCAACCCCGTGGCCATCGAATGGTTGCTATCGACCGCGCAACGCGACGAATTACGGAATCTGTAGCATCCACAGTGAATGAAATTTTGATAGTTGACGACAACGAGGTCAACGTGCGCCTCTACGAGCGCGTAATCACGAATATTCCCAATACAAAAGCCGTGTGCTTTACCGATCCGGGCGAAGCTTTGGACTGGCTCAAGAAAGGTGCGCCGATTTTGCTCGTTGTGGATTACCGCATGCCGCTGACCGACGGCCTAGAGTTTATGCGTCAGTTCCGCGCGAACCGGCGCACGTCAAAAGTCCCCGCAATTATGCTTACTGCGGTCGATCACCCGGTCCTTAAGCAGCAGGCCATTGCGGCTGGGGTGAACTTCTTTTTGACCAAGCCGGTAAACAAGGCACAGTTCCTCGCCGCAATAAAACACCTGCTGAATATTTTATGAAAGTTGGCATCGCCGCGCTCTTTCTTGCGTGCGCGCTCGCCGCATGTTCAACCGACAAGAACGCCGTGACACAAACCGGTTCGCTTGATTCCGGCACCCTTCATGTGATCGTTGGCACCGGCGAAATCCAGGCGTATCCGCCGGGTGCTTCCGATCCGAAGAACCGGTATACGATCTCTGTGAAGAGTACACCCCCGGTGCGGATTGCAACAGTGCGAACCGCTCGCGTTCTCACTGTCTGCCCGGTTGCCTGCCCGCCGCAGGCGGTCGTACCCGCAACGGATCTGCTTGTTCGTGTCCCGAGTGGTGTGCGCGCCCAACTCGAAGTTGCCAAAGGCGACATTCATGTCTCCGACGTTCCCGGGCCTGTTGATGCGGTTACTACTGATGGAGATATCAAAATCCAGATTCCTAGTTATGCAAATGCCAGTACGCTGCATGGAAATATCTCAGTGCTTTTCGGTGATGTGAACTGGCCGGGCGAACTCCGCTACTTCGCCCAACATGGAGACGTCGAAGTCTACGTTCCGGCGACCGCCGACGCACGCGTCGACTTGCACACGGACCACGGAATCATTTTCACGGATTTCGACTTACGTGGAAAGGCTCGCGGCGATTCGGAAACCATCGTCGGAAACATCGGCAAAGGCGGTACTCATGGCGTCATCGTGCGGGTCAAGACCGGAAACGTCCGGCTCTTGCGCCTAGTTCCGCAAATGTAGCGGGCGCTAAACGGGCCGCGCACGGCCTGCATCGAAGCAGCCAGGATGGCAACCTTAAGCGCTTCTTCTTCATTGCGTGCAGCAGGCGGGGATCGGCCGCGGTCAAGCGTGACCTACGACTGGGCCAGCGCGGGGACCGCAAGTTGCATGGGGCTGGGCGCTTACATCGATGGCTGGGCCCACAACCACGCGCTCGCAACAGGTGGCGCAATCGACACCTTTTTTACGCCTTGGCATGCGCTCCTATACGGGGG
>JALYIF010000040.1 GCA_030775925.1 Vulcanimicrobiota bacterium
CCCACGCACCGCGCGAAGTAAGCCACCCTTCGACAAGCTCAGGGTGACACAGGAATAAGCGCAGGGTCACTATCGTGTCATGCTCAGCCTGTCGAAATGGTGGAGCCCTTTGGAGAAATTAGGGTGAAAGCGAACAGCTAAGGGCGACAACGAGTTGATTCGCGCGAGTACTGCAGAGTCGTTGGATGGGGGCTTTGGACGTCTTGGGTGCGGGGCGTCTGAATTGGCCCACAGCCAGGATGGCGAGAGGGCCAAGAATCGAGCAATGATTTTCACACGATGTGAAAATCGAGCGTCCCCGCACCCAAGATGTCCAAAGCCCCCATCCAACCAGCCAAACCGAGTTTAGCAAAAGAAAAAAGACCCGCATTGCTGCGAGTCTTTCTTCGAGTTACGCGAGGACGGTTAGGCTGACGCGGTCTTGGTGGTGTTGCCACCGTGGGTTCCGGCGTTGTCCTTAGCCATCTTCAAGAGCGAACCGAACGCAGCGGCATCGCTGACGGCCAGTTCTGCGAGTGCTTTGCGATTGAGGGAAACGCCGGCGCTCTTCAAACCGTGCATGAAGAGACTGTAGCTCATGCCCTCTTTGCGAACAGCGGCGTTGATACGGCTGATCCAAAGCGAACGGAAATCACGCTTACGCACGCGCCGATCGCGATAGGCATAGGCGAGTGAGTGAAGCAGCGCTTCGTTTGCGACTTTATAATTGCGGCGGCGAGCACCCCGGAAGCCCTTCGTGAGCTTCATGACCTTGCGGTGATGTTTTCTCGCGTGTACGCCGCGTTTGATACGTGCCATTGATCAATACCCTCCCTATACCAAGTACGGAATCGTCGGCGCCAAGCGCTTCAGATCGCCTTTGAAAACAGGTTGGTCTTTACGGAAATTCCGCTTCCGTTTGCGAGTGCGCTTGCTCATGATGTGTCCGCAACCGCTGAACTGATGGCGATGCATCACTTTACCGGTTGAACTCACCTTCACGCGCTTGGCGGTTCCACGATGGGTACGAATTTTAGGCACTGGTTGGCTCCTTCGCTACTGGTTCTTCCATTACTGATGACTCGTCGTCACTATCGATATCGTCGTCGTCGACATGCCCGGCGGCATGTGCCTCGAGTTCGGCCTTATGTTCCTTCTCGTGTTCTTTGGCGTGGATGGTCGAGAACTTCGGAGGTCCCGACGCAACCGCGCGCGGCGCGAGAATCATGAACATATTCTTTCCCTCGAGTTTTGGTTCGCGCTCTACAATCGCGATTGGCGTCATATCGACGGCCATGCGATCGAGCAGCTTGCGTCCGAAGCTCGCATACGTAATTTCGCGCCCGCGAAACATGATCGTGACTTTGACTTTGCCGCCATCCATAAGGAGGCGTTCGGCCATGCGGGCCTTGGTTTCATAGTCATGCGTCTCGATTTTGGGACGGAGTTTAACTTCCTTAAGTTCCCAATTTTTCTGCTTCTTGCGCGCGTCTTTGTCTTTCTTTTGCTGCTCGTACTTCAGTCGACCGTAATCGCCGATTTTGCAGACCGGCGGCTGGGCAGTCGGTGAAACCTCAATGAGGTCGAGACCCGCAGTGCGTGCGCGGGCGAGCGCGTCTTCGGTTTGTAAAATCCCGAGTTGCTCGCCGTTCTCGTCGATGACGCGAACTTGGCGGATGCGGATCTGGTCGTTGATACGGAGCGGTCGAGCTATGGCGTTACTCCCGGGAACCACCCTTCGACAAGCTCAGGGTGATAAAGAAAACAAAAAAGGCGTTGCCGAAGCAACCCCATTCGATTCGGCCCCTACCGGCGGGACTCGTTCGTGTGAGACCGGATCGCCTTGCGGCATCCGGTGAGGACCCGGTGAAGGGCCCTACTTCGGCCCGAGCATCATACCAGAGGTGCCCAGCCGGGTCAACCGGCTTAGAGGCTACACCCGGTTCTCGGCTATGAGCACTCCAATGTGAGGTCCGCTCTCCCCGTCCATCCGCACGACTTGAATGCTCAGCCCCTCAAACGTGGCGCTCGCGGGGAGGGCCAGCTTTGCGTTCAGATGCCGGACGACGGCGAGCACCGCTTGTGGCAGCTCATCAATGCTGGAATCCTCGGTGAAGAATGCCGCCAGGGGGCCCGGCCCCACGCCTGGACCAAGCATAACCTTGAACTGCTTATCGAGGACATAGAGATACTGGCCGGGGGTACGATCCATGCAGGCGGCTTTCTGTAGGTAAGAGGCGGCAACCGTACACCCTCCATCCTCATCCTATCGAAAGACTCAGGAACGCGAATCGGGGGAAACCCCTAGTTTTTAAAAAGGGGCTTCCTCCGGGGATTTGCTAGTCGAGGCTATTGAGGGCGCTTTCAAATTGCTCGAGCAGGTGCTGAATTTCAGGAGCGGTGATCACCAGTGGGGGCGCCAGACGCAGAACGTTCGCATGCGTGTCTTTGGCTGCGACGCCGCGTTCTAACAACGCTTTGGACATCGACTTTGCCGGACGTGTGAATTCAATGCCCACCAGCAAGCCGCGGCCGCGTACTTCTTTAATGAACGGCGATTTGATTGCGCGCAGGCCGTTCATGAGCAAGTCGCCCATTTTGCGCGCGTTGTCGGACAATTTTTCGTTTATGATTACGTCGAGCGCGGCTTCCGCGACCGCGCAGGCTAACGGATTTCCACCAAAGGTGCTGCCGTGGTCGCCCGGCTGGAAAAGATCCATCAACTCTTTGCGGGCAAGAGCCGCCGAAACCGGATAGTAGCCGCCGCCTAAGGCCTTACCAACAATCAACACGTCGGGGGTAATGCCGTCGTGGTCGACGGCAAACATCGTGCCGGTTCGGCCAAGGCCTGTTTGAATTTCATCGGCGATAAATAAGACGGCATGCTCTTTGCAAAGCGCCCATGCTTGCTTGAGAAAGCCCTCGGGCGGCACGTTGACCCCGCCTTCACCTTGAATCGGCTCAATCAAAATGGCTGCTGTGTTTTGATTGATCGCGGCTGCCAGCGCCTGGCTATTTCCGTATTCGACGAGCACGAAGCCCGGCGTAAAAGGGCCAAAGCTACGTTTATAGGCCGCGTCTGAGGAGGCGCTGATGATCGAAGTTGTGCGCCCGTGAAAATTGTTATTGAAAACAATAATTTCGGCTTGGTTGTGGGCCACGCCCTTGATATCGTATGCGTAGCGCCGCGCCAATTTTATCGCGGTTTCAACCGCTTCGGCCCCCGTATTCATGGGAAGCGCGACATCGAAACCGCACAGTGCGGTGAGCTTTTGCAGAAGGCCCGGTAAGCGCGCGTTGCGCATCGCCCGGGAAACCAAGCTTACTCGTTTTGCTTGATCGATGAGCGCATCCTGAATTTTCGGGTGTGCGTGCCCCTGGTTCACCGCTGAATAAGCGCTGATGCAATCGAGGTATCGTTTGCCCTCAACGTCATACAACCACACGCCCTCGGCACGTTCAACGACTAAGTCCAGCGGTGCATAATTGTGCGCGCCATACTGTTGTTCCATCGCAATAAGATCGTGCGCCTTCGAGTTTGTTACGTTCATGATGGTCCCAAAACTTGTCCTATAGCAGGGCGCCACATGTGTTTATGCAGACCGCGTGAGCGGGGCAGACCGCAGGGGCGCGAGCGCCTGCGTTCGAGGAACACTTTGGTAATCACTTAAGGACTCGTGCGTTCGCTCCCTTTTTGGAAAAAAGCGGGCGGTCACGGAATGGCGAACGGCAAGGGGGTGACCACTACGTACCCGCAGGCTGAAGACCGCCTCCGTCGCTTTCTGGCTCGAGATCATTCCGAGGTGGGGGAAACGGGTCGCACCATTTTGCTCACCCACGGTACGCGTACCAAAAACGTCGCAGTACTGCTCCACGGCATGTCGGCTAGCCCCACGCAGTTTGTTGAGTTGGCTCGCGCATTATACGAACGCGGTTACAATGTTCTAGTTCCAAGGCTGCCGCGCCATGGGTACAGCGACCGAATGACGGACGCACTTTCCGCTCTTTCCGCCGGCGATCTCAAGAACGTAACCACCGAAGCAATCGAAATCGCTTTTGGGCTTGGCGAGAGTGTGACGGTTATCGGGTTCTCTCTGGGCGGTTTGCTGGCGGCTTGGACTGCGCAGTTTCATCGTGTCGCAACGGTGATGTGCATCTCTCCGTTTCTGGGAGTTGCGGGCGTACCGCATCGCTTTGCCAAGCTCACGTCGTTCCTCATGTTACGGTTGCCCAATCAATTTCATTGGTGGAATCCGCTCAAGCGCGAGAAGCAACTTCCGGCGCACGGGTATCCGCGTTATGCAACCCATGGCGTCGGCCAGGCATACCGGCTGGTGCACGATGTTTTCGCCGATGCCCAAGCGCACGCACCACGCGCTGCAAAAATTATTGTTGTAACCAACTCCCGGGAAATGACCATTAACAATCGCTCTGCTAAAAAACTCGTTCAACACTGGCGAGATTCCGCTCCCGAGGCGGTCTCAACCTACGAATTTAAAGACCTTCCGATCTCTCACGATATTATCGAACCGCAACGCGCTCGCAACGTAGATATTATCGAGCGAGTCTATCCCAAACTTTTAGAACTTCTGGGCGAGTGAAGCAACGCTGCGGCTGGGCAACAAACGAGTTGTCCATTCCTTATCATGATACCGAATGGGGCGTCCCCGTTCACGACGAGCGGACGCTGTTTGAATTTCTCGTTCTCGAAGGCGCGCAGGCCGGTCTGAGCTGGGACACCATTCTGCGAAAGCGTGACCGCTACCGCGAGGTTTTTGCAAACTTTGAAGCCCTCAAAGTGGCTCGCTTCACGCCTGCGCGTCTGGCGAAAATCTTAGAGGATCCGGGCATCGTGCGTAATCGGCTGAAGGTGGCCGCGGCGGTGACCAACGCGCGCGCGTTTCTTTCCGTGCAATCTGAATTTGGATCGTTTGATGCCTACGTTTGGCAATTCGTGGCGGGCCGCCCGGTTCAGAACCACGTTCAAAAGCGCGAAGATCTCCCAGCCACCACCGAGCGTTCTGATGCGTTAAGCCACGACCTAAAGCGCCGCGGGTTTACATTTGTGGGAAGCACGATTTGCTATGCGTTTATGCAGGCCATTGGGATGGTCAACGATCACACCGTCGATTGTTTT
Source organism: Vulcanimicrobiota bacterium (assembly GCA_030775925.1). Lineage (GTDB taxonomy): Bacteria > Vulcanimicrobiota > Vulcanimicrobiia > Vulcanimicrobiales > Vulcanimicrobiaceae > JACRUB01. The sequence continues at coordinate 5,117 of JALYIF010000040.1, forward strand.
CGGTACCGGCAATTGCAGAAGGGGAAATCATGATTAAACTGCCGCTTAGCCGGCCGGCTAAG
>JALYIF010000041.1 GCA_030775925.1 Vulcanimicrobiota bacterium
CTTGGCACCAGTAGAAAAAATCGCCGACTTTACCGGCGGGATGCCGCCAAGCCAGCGATTTGCGCGTTCGATATCGCGAAGGTTTGTTTCGAGTTCGTGGATTGACTCGACCGGATCATCCATCAACTCCCGGCCGGTCGAACGTCTCACACTTTTTTAAAGTATTCCGCGTTGATCGCCGTAAAGTTCTGCCATTTCTCGGGCAAATCGGAGTCGGCATAGATCGCTTCAACCGGGCAGGCCGAGACACAGGCGCCGCAGTCGATGCACACTTCGGGATCGATGTAGAGCATCTCATCGCTCTCGCCACCGTGAATACAGTCAACGGGACACACGTCCACGCACGACTTGTCTTTCGTGCCTATGCAAGGTTCGGTAATGACGTAGGTCATGGAACTGCGGCGGACCCCTCTTTAAGGAAGCGGTGGAAGGCAGAGTCCATTGTATTTGGGACGGCTGGCGGGGGTCTCCTGGTTATGTCGCATGCCCCCCAAGCAAAAAGACGCCCGCGGAGACCCGCGGACGCCTTTTTCTTAGGATAGGATCGGTTAGACGCGTCGGCCGCTGACCGCGCGGATGATGAATAAAAGAACGATTGCGCCCACGATGGCAACGATGATGCTTCCGACGTTAAAGCCGGTGACGCCCGGGTTATGTGTGATGAGCCCGTACAGCCATCCACCCAGGATTGCTCCGATAATACCGATGATGATATCGCCCAGCACGCCCCCAGGGCCCTCGCCGGGGACGATGTACTTCGCGACGGCTCCGACGATTAAGCCGAAGACGATCCATGCTAGAATTCCCATTTCGTTGCTCTCCTCCAAAACTTCGTCCGGCTCGGTTGAGCCGAACAGTAGCGAAAGCTATCTTCCCGTAGGAAGTTGAGACTAAACCAGGCAGGCACCTTTTTGTGCTCCAGGACGTTCCTCTAGCATGAAATATCTAGGCATCTCCCTGATGGCCATCCTCCTCTTGGGCTCGGCTCCAAGTAAGACCGTGACGATCACGGTCAACGGCGAGGGGACGGTCAGCCGGAACCCCGACACCGCCATGCTGGGCATCAACCTCCAGACGACCAACGATATCGCCCAGGCGGCCACCACAGAAAACAACGGTCGCTACAACGACCTGCGCAACCGGCTGCACGAAATCGGGGTGGACGATGCCTCCATCCGAACGCTCTCTTATAACGTAAATTACCAGCCGTCGCCACCACAAATGGAACCGGGGGCTCTGCAGACACAGCAATATCCGGTTCGTTACCAGCCGCGCTACGGCTATACGGTCTCGCGCTCGCTGCAAATCAAAATGACCAACCTCGATCTGGTAGGGAAAGTCGTCGATGCCGCCGTTGCGGCCAACGTTAGCAATGTCTATAACGTGGGCTATTCGGTCTCCAACTATCGCGAGCTGTATGCCCAGGCCCTTAAGGCGGCAGTTGCGGACGCCCAACGCCAAGCAAATGCCATGGCTTCGGCGGCGAACATGCACGTCGTGCGGATCGCGGCGATGCAAATGCAAGGCTACGGCTACTACCCGCCACCCATGCCTATGCGAGCCATGCCGATGCCGATGAGTGCACAGACGGGGATTCCCACTGAAATTCAAGCGCCCAACCCAGTGGACGTGCATGCCGGGGTCACCGTAACCTACGTGATTTCGCCCTAAAGGGGTCATTGTCGAAACCCGGGCCGCTTCTTGGGGTATGAGGAGCGTAATGAATACAACGTGCGAGCAATGCGGCCGAGCCCCAGCCACCGTCCAAGACGCGGCACTTCGGAATGGGCAATGGAAAACGGTTAACCTGTGCGCGGGATGCGCCAAAAACCGCAGCCGCACGGCGGCCGCACTGCCAGCGCTTGGTGCCGCACTAGGCGTGACCGCCTTGCTTGCCGGCGGCGCGTTGTTCGTGGAACATCTCAACCGCAAAGGCCAAGATGCGACGCCCGCAGCAAGCCCACTGGATGAATTGAAGCGCCGCTTCGGCGGTGCTACTCCGACGCTCGCGCAATACTCGCGCGATCTCACAGAACTTGCACGTCAAGGCAAACTCGATCCAGTCATTGGTCGCGATGAAGAAGTTGAACGCGTCATTTCGATTTTAGCGCGTCGCGGGAAGAACAATCCCGTCCTCGTCGGCGAGCCGGGAGTCGGCAAGACGGCCATCGTGGAGGGTCTCGCGCAACGAATGGTTGCCGGGAACGTGCCGGAGAGTCTAAAGAATAAGCGTGTACTCGCGCTCGCGATCGGGCCGCTCGTTGCGGGCACAAAATACCGCGGCGAATTCGAGAGTCGCGTGAAACGTATTTTGGATGAAGTTCGCAAAGCTTCACGCGATGTCGTGCTATTTATCGACGAGTTGCATACGCTAGTGGGCGCCGGAGCAGCCGAAGGCGCTCTGGATATGAGCTCCATGATTAAGCCCGAACTGGCGCGCGGCGACCTGCAATGCATTGGCGCGACAACGTTTGATGAGTACCGTAAGTATATTGAATCTGACGCAGCCCTCGAACGCCGTTTTCAACCGGTCATGGTTGAAGAACCGACCATCGAACAAACCATCGGTATCTTGCGCGGTCTACGCGCCGGCTACAACAAACATCATAACGTAGCGATTACCGACGATGCACTTGCGGCGGCGGCCAATCTTTCTGCACGGTATATCGCAGACCGGTTCCTACCCGACAAGGCGATCGATTTGATCGACGAGGCCTCCGCCACGACTGCATTGCTCAACCGGGGCGAGGTTGCAACGCCGGTCGTAAATGCAGAACGAGTTGCGGCCGTCGTCACCAAGTGGACTGGTATTCCACAAGCTACCCTCACCGATTCGCAAAGCAACACACTGATGAATATGGAGGCGGCACTCGGAAAACGCGTGATCGGGCAAGAGCACGCCATCACTTCGGTGTGCGAAGCGATTCGCCGTGCTCGCGCCGGTTTGCACGATCCGCGCAAACCGTTAGGAAGCTTCCTGTTCATGGGACCAAGTGGAGTCGGAAAGACCGAACTGGCAAAAACGCTTGCAGAGCAACTTTTCGGTACCGAAGAAGCACTCGTCCGCATCGATCTTTCAGAATTCACCGAATCGCATACCGTGTCGCGACTGCTTGGCGCCCCTCCGGGATACCAAGGCCACGACGAGCCCGGACAATTGACCGAGCCCGTGCGCCGGCGTCCATATTGCGTCATTCTTTTTGATGAACTCGAAAAGGCGCATCCGGATGTGGCTGCGATTCTGTTGCAAATTCTTGATGACGGACGCGTGACCGACGCAAAAGGCCGCACGATTGATTTCCGTCATGCACTCATCATCATGACCACCAATGCGGAGAGCGACCAACTTCCCGATGTCTTCCGTGCCGAATTTCTCAACCGGATCGACGACATTGTGGAATTCAAGAGCCTCGGCATGGCCGAGATCGAGCAAATCGTCGAGATCCATGTTGGCTCGCTGGGCGAACGCCTGGGCGCGCGCAATGTTAGCCTGCATCTCAGCGAAGATGCCAAACGTTACATTGCCAAAGAAAGCATGAACGCGGGGAGCGGAGCGCGCTACGTGCAGCGAACCGTCTCACGACTCGTGAGCACGCCGCTCTCAACGGCAATTTTGCGCGGAGAAGTTTCCGACGGCGGCGCCGCCACCGTAACCATGGAACACCGCAACCTGGTAGTTAAAGCGGCTTAGCACCCAGTAAATTAGGTGCGGCCCCGCGTGTCCAGGCGTCGTAATGTTTGAGTCGCCCACGACGCGGCTTTTGAAGCGTTCGCCTCTGCCTTGATGCCGGTAACATTCCAAAGCAGCCGGGCATACGTCACCGGGTCAGTCGCATTGCGTTGCTTCCAGGTCATGAATTTGCGGTTCATCTTGATACCATTGTGTGCGACTGCCGTCCAGAGACCGTCCACGGCCGGCGGACGCTCCACCGACCGTGAACTCGGGGACGAGCGCTAGTGGAGGGCTGCGCCGTACGCATAGTTATACGGGTTGCTCCCGCTCATTGGCAGCGCTGAGGAGAACGATGCGAAGAGCATCGCGCGTCCTTGGAACGACACGAAGATATCTTGCTGCGATACACCAGGCACAACGTTGCGCACCGTAAACAGTCCATTTCCCGGATTGACAAGTTGCCCGGGACCGTTCAAGTAGGCGGCATCTGCGATCGGTACGAGGAGTCCGGCAAGCTGCGTGTTCCCTTGGGCATCTTTGATGACGAGATTGCCGGTCGTGTCCAGCGTGACTTTTCCAATGCCAAGGTTGACCGTGCCGCTCTCAATGTTTCCAGTTGCGGTCGTCGCATTCGTCTTCGAGTACAACATCGCTGTATACGTGCCGGCATTGTTTGGATCAAAGGCCTTGGTCGCGGCCCTGCCGAGACCAAGGATGGCGCCATTGGTTGTATCTACAATGAATTGACCATTTGCCGTTCCAAAAATGTAGTCGGTGCTGTCCGTCGTGTTGCCTTTTAAGAACGTGCCTGACGGATCGGCGGTTAAACCAGTTACCGGATTGTTGATAATATGAAACGCGCTCGTGTTATTGAAGAACGCGCCTAAAGGCCAATATCCCGACCCCGTGATGTTGCCGGCGGCGTCGATCGCGACCGAGCCAACTTCGATTCCCCCGACACTGGTGCGGAACTGCATGTAATTGTATGTTTGCGCACTCAGCGTCGCCAGCGAAATTGGACCGCTGACAACTGCGGTAATCAGTGAAGGCGTCGAATGCGTCGGACCAGTCTTCTGCGCTTCAATAAGTAGCGCGTAACCCGGCACTTCATAGGCTGCAACGAGATTTCCAGTCGGGTCTGCAAGCGCGAGAGTACCGTCAGCGTTAACGGTGTACGGTACGGTAGCGGTATCGCCGTTGGACTTATTGACATAACTCAAAGTTTGCGCCGTTGCGTTGATAGTGGTGATCAGGAAGTCACCAACTGAGGCGGTGCCGTTATAGGTACGCTGCGTCGCGGAAATGATGGGGCCGGTGGGCGGTGTACCGATGGGGCCAGTGGGTGGTGCGCCGATGGGGCTGGTCGGCGGGGCGCTTGAAGACCCCCCTCCGCCGCCACATGCAGCTAGACTCAAAAGGACAATGGCGGTAATGACCGTGCGTATATTCATGCGGCTCTCCTTAGCGTGAGTGGAGTCAGATCAGCAGGAAGCTGACCGTGACCGCATTGTGCCAGACCACCGTCCAGAAGCCGTCCACAGCGTCCAGGCTACGCGTACTTAACACGGCCTTTACAAGAAGATCGCGCGCAAATTGAAATGTGCCTGCGAGCACCAACTAATTCAGCGACAATAGCAATCTGTCGCAAAGCGTAAAAAGGCGACACACATCGCTGTTACAATGAGCGTGGCATTCATCACCTGAGCGATCCCGTTGTCACCCAGAGCGATCCAGTGTCACCCTGAGCCGATCCCGTTGTCACCCTGAGCCTGTCGAAGGGTGG
>JALYIF010000042.1 GCA_030775925.1 Vulcanimicrobiota bacterium
ATCTCAGCCTGAGGCTCATACACGACACGTTTGCCATCCCGCAGGACCTTAAAGCAGTAGTCAATGTCCTCATACCCGTTCCAAAATGTTTCGTCAAGGCCGCCGAGCGCAAGATAGAGCTGGCGGGGAGTGGCAATGCATGCTCCCGTGACCGATTGGTAGTCGCGCGTTTGCATCACGGCTTTAGCAGTCGCCGGGCTGGACCAGAGGTAGTGATAGGGGGTGTAGTGATAAGGACCGAATCGCTCGCGGCCGATCACGACACCGGCGTGCTGAACGGTACGGTTGGGAAAGAGCAAGCGTGCTCCAACCGCTCCCACATTTTCCGCTTCCGCTGCGAGCAAAAGGGCCTGAATCCATCCAGCTTGCGGCTCGGTATCATTGTTGAGCAAGATCAGCATCGTTCCGGAGGCCGCTCGGGCACCTTGATTGTTGGCTCCAGCGAAGCCCACATTCTTCGGATTGCTAATAACCGTGATCCAAGGAAATTCAGACAGCACCCGCTGTGTATCGTCCGTTGAATTATTATCGATCACGATCGTCTCGTACCGCAATGTGGCAGGCACCGTTTTTTTGAGCGCATCGAGGCAGACGCGAGTGAGTCCCGACTTGTTAAAAACCGGGATAATAATTGAAACGTCCACCGCGGTCAGGTCTTAGCCAGGGCGCGCTCGGCTGCCGTTTGCGCTTCGGCAAAGCGGCCATGGCGCATATACAGGCTGGCTAACTCCATACCGACGCGTTGGCGTTCGGCCCCAAAAATGCTTTCGAGAGCGCCCGCGGCCTCGTCAACTTGGCCTAAATGTTCGAAATTCTTGGCTCTTAAGAGCGCTGCCTCCGCAACCATGAGATCATCAAAAGATGCATCAAGGACGTGGAGCGCTTCCTGCCACTTACCACCCTCTCCCAGCAGCCGCGCTCTCAATAGCGCGGCTTTCTGACCCACCGCTGGAGAACTAAAGGGCACGACGGCTAGATCGGCCACCGCGCCGTCACCGTCGCCCAATTGTACCTTGGCCACAGCCGAGTTGTACCGCAGTTCAGGGTCGATTGGTGCGTGCTTAAGGCCCGCTTGCGCGGCGTCGTGCGCCTCTTGAAACCGGCCTCGTGCGAGAAATCGGAAAGACCGCCGCACAAAGTCCGGCGGCTCGACCGGTTCAAAGCGAAGCTCATCTTCATAGAGCGCATTCACCTTTTCCGTATCCCCGTTCGATTGGTAAAAGGCTTCGAGTGCATCCAACACCGGGCCAGCCGCAGGGTCGAGCTCATTCGCGCGCAGGAGGTATCGAAGTTCAGAGTTTTTGTCGCCAGCTCGATGAGCCATTTGTGCGGCTGCGACCATGAAAGTTGCACCGATCCTTGGCGACACGTCGTGAATCCTGGCTTCCATCATCTCGGCGGCTTGATCGTAGTGGCGACGCCGCAACAAGAAATTAATGTACTGGACGATTCCCGTCTCATCAGCGAAGCGTTCCAGTAAAGAGCGGAATGCCTGCTCTGCTTCGTCATAGCGTTCCAAGCGCTCTAGCGCGTGCGCGCGGTTGATCAGCAGCGGCTGCACGTGTGGTTGATTTGCAAGACCCCGGTCGTACCATTCTAGGGCTTCTTCCCAGCGTTTTTCCTCGGCGTAGGTAACGCCGAGCGAGAGCTGCGCCTTCCAAAGATAGATTTGGTCGTCAACAATAAATTGGACCGACCGGTATTTTTCGGCTTCAATCGCATGGAGAAAGGCAACTCGCGCTTCCTCAAAACGGCCAAGCTTCGAAAGAATCCTGCCCAAACCAAAATGGGCGTTGGTAAGGTGCGGTGATTTGGACAGCGATTCTTTGACGAGGTGCATGGCGCGCTCCTCATCGTTGCGTTGATCCGAATAACACTCGGCGAGCGTGACCAGTGCCTGCGGTAAAAAGGCGCGCTTACCGTCGCCGATAAGCAAACGCATTTTCTCGAGCGCCTCGATGGCCTGCTCGTAATCTTTTACGACATGCGCGGTCATGCCGAGGTTATACCAGTGAAATGCATCTTCGGGATGAAGTTCGGTCGCGCGCCGAATGAGCGCAAAGTTGCGTTCGGCTTTATTCCGGCCGGCCACGATCTCTTTTAAGTATCCATGGTGAATAATTCGAACGTCGGAGAGCCGCGAGTCGGTGCCCATTTCGTCGCCGTCAAAGCTTACATATTCGTGGACGGGACTGATGAACCGAATTTTTGGGTGATTCGGGAAGATACGCGCAATTAAATGTGAGATCGAGCCGGTTCCCTTGTAATCGTCCGAGAGATTGTCACAGGCAACATAGAGTGCGGTTATGCCGGCCGGCAACATTCCGATCGTTTTAAGCGAACCTCTGGACTCTGGTGCAAGTTCCTCATCCGCGTCGAGCATAAAAATCCAGCGTTTGGTCGCCATCGAAATCGCTTCGTTCCGTGCCCATGCGAAATCGTCACGCCACGCCCGGCGCTCGATGCGAGCTCCGAACCGTTTGGCAATCTCGATTGTGGCATCCGTGGATCCCGTATCAACGATGCAAATTTCATCGACGCACCCGGCCACGCTTGTGAGACATTGTTCGAGAAAGCGTTCTTCGTCTTTAACGATCATGCACAAACTCACGCCCGATGGAAGCTGGGGCCCGGAGGGAGGTGCCGGTAGGTCAAACGGGCGTCCCGTAACCGACGACCGGGTACCGGGAGCGCCGGGCCCTCGATTGGCCGGTTTTTTCGGCGAGCCGTTGCGCGAATTTACTCTAAGTGGCATACCTTACTATATTCGGCGTTAGCCCGGAAAAAGCGAAGAGCCCGCCGGAGCGGGCTCTTCTTTCTGGGTTAAGGTTCGGCTTATCGGAAGAGTCCGAGTACCGATTGAGCGTTCGAGTTCGACTGCGCGAGGACCGAGGTTCCGACCTGCACCAAGATTTGACGCTTGGTGAATTCGGTCGTTGCTTGGCCGACGTTGAGGTCTCGAATTTGTGATTCCGAGGCCTGCAGGTTGACCGCCGCGATGTTGTCGTTGGCCGCATCTTCGTTGAGGCGGACGATGACTGCACCGAGGGTTGCACGCTGATTGAGCAGCGTTTGCAGTGCGTTGTCGATCTGGCCGATTGCGTCTTCCGCTCCCAGCGAGGCTGACTGCGGTGACGAAGCAAGCAGATTGATGTTTGCGATACGCAACGTGGCCGTGCTGGTGGCTTGGAAACCAACTTGGATCGTCGCGCCTTCGACTGCGCCTGATTGGAAGTTGAATGCTGCCTTCGTCGGGTTCGACGCGAGGCCAACCGATTGGCTTACCTTGACAAACGAGGTCACGCCGACATCGGCGATGGTGATGTTACCAACGGTTAGCAACACGTTGTCAACGGTGATGGTACCGCCGGCGACGGCCGATCCCAAAACGGTGACTACACCAGTGGCGCTGGAGATGCCGTAGGATTGTGCGACAATCGCGGTACCGGTGTTAACAACTTGCAACTCGATCGAACCGTCGGTTGTGCCCGTGGCGCCCGACGTGGTGAAGAAGTTGGCGTTGGCTGCAACAGCACTGGCAACAAGGACGCCGCCATTGGGAATTGCGCCGCTACCGGCGGTTGCGAGCACGGAGTTCGCCGTAATTTGCAGTGATGCAGAAACTGCGCCCTGGAAGCCCGCGTGGCTGCCATCGAGCAATTGCTGACCATTGAAGTTGGTGTTCTGCGAAATACGGTTAACTTCGAGTAGAAGCTGATTGACTTCGACTTGAAGGTTGGCTTTGTCGGCTTGGCTCGTGATGTCGCTTGAAGCCTGAATCGAAA
>JALYIF010000043.1 GCA_030775925.1 Vulcanimicrobiota bacterium
CCTTCGCAAGCGCCATCCGCCCATTTCTGAGCGCAACTACAGCGTCACACTAACCCAGTGTCATACTGGCAGACGTGTCATACTGACAGACGTGTCATACTGAGCTTGTCGAAGTATGGCGTACCACCCTTCGATAGGCTCAGGGTGACACTGGGTGGTGCTCAGGGTGACACGCGGGGCGGCTCAGGGTGACACGTTAGGTGCTCAGCGTGACACTCGTGACACTTCTGCGATGTAAGTTAGAGTTTAACGAAGATGTTGTCGCCGTCGACCTGAACCGCGTAGGACGGAACGGGTAAGATTGCCGGCAGTGTGAGAGCAGCGCCCGTCGTTACATCAAAATAAGCGCCGTGCCTCGGGCACATGATCCGGCAGCCTTCGAGCTCGCCTTGGTCAAGTTCGCCACCATCATGCGAGCACACGTCTTCGATAGCGTAAATCTCGCCTTCAACATTGCAAAGCAACACGTCGGTGCGATCGACGAGCACGCGTTTGGTTGTGCCGGGCGCGATCTCGGATTTCTTGGCGACGGGAGACTTATTCATGAAAGGTTATCCGACCGAGCCTTCCATTTCCATTTTCACGAGACGATTCAACTCGACCGCATACTCCATCGGCAATTCTTTAATAAAGAAATCAAAGAATCCGTTGACGATCATTGCCGTCGCATCGGCTTCGCTCAACCCGCGGCTCATCGCGTAGAAGAGTTGCTCTTCACCGATTTTTGAAACGCTGGCTTCATGTTCGACCGTGGAGCGTTGCTCGTGAATCTTCATCGTCGGCTTCGTATCGCTAGACGAATGGTCGTCCATGATAAGCGCGTCGCACTTTACGCGCGTCTTCGCGCCAACGGCGCCGGGGTAAATCTCAACAAGCCCACGGTAGGTGGTCTTACCGCCGTGTGCCGTCACCGATTTGTTTGTGACCATCGAGGTTGTGTTGGGAGCGGCATGAATAATTTTGGCTCCGGCATCCTGATGCTGGCCTTCGCCGGCGAATGCCATGGAGAGAATTTCGCCGCGTGCGCCCTCGCCCATCAGGTAGATAGCGGGGTATTTCATCGTCAAGCGAGAGCCAATGTTTCCGTCCACCCATTCAACGGTTGCATTCTTATGCGCCACTGCACGTTTGGTAACCAGATTGAAAATGTTGCGATACCAATTCTGAATCGTCGTATACCGAATCGAGGCGCCTTCCATGGCGATCAGTTCGACGACCGCGCTATGGAGCGATGCACTGGAAAATTTAGGTGCGGTGCAACCCTCGATGTAGTGCACCTTCGAGCCCTTGTCCGCGATGATTAGCGTGCGCTCGAACTGGCCCATGTTTTCGGTGTTAATACGGAAGTATGCTTGAAGCGGGGTCTTCACCTCAACACCCGGCGGAACGTACACAAACGACCCACCCGACCAGACCGCGGAGTTGAGGGCAGCGAATTTGTTGTCGCCGGGCGGAATAATTGTCGCGAAGTATTTTTTAAGAATTTCAGGATATTGCTTGAGGGCGGTATCCATATCGCAAAACAGCACGCCGAGTTTTTCAAGATCTTCGCGGACCGAGTGATAGACGACCTCGGATTCATACTGCGCCGAGACACCCGAAAGAAACTTGCGTTCGGCTTCGGGGATACCGAGGCGATCGAACGTGCGCTTAATATCGTCGGGGACATCGTCCCACGATTGCTGCGTCCCATCGGTAGACTTCACAAAATAGTGAATGTTATCAAAATCAATTTCGTTGAGCAGCGCGGTATCGCCCCACGTGGGCATCGGCTTGCTGCGAAAGATTTCGAGCGCTTTTAAACGGAATGCGAGCATCCATTCGGGCTCATCTTTCATCGAGCTAATTCGCTCGACGATTTCGGTCGTCAGGCCCTTAGCAGATTTAAAGACGTATGCTTCCTCGGAGTCGTGAAATCCGTGGCGGTAGTCCTCAACGAGCCCGGCGGCCTGTGCGGTCGCAGTTCCCGGCAGCGTCTTTTTTAGCTCGGTAGCCATAAATGTGCGTGATTTCCTTAATCGGCGGGTGGGTCCGACCCTAAGGGTACGTCCCGGCCCCTCGATAGTCAAGATATTGAAGTCGTATCTTCACTTTCTAGGACCCCATGCGGGTCAGGATGGTTTCCTTAGGAAGAACGTGACCGCCACAAACAGCCGTCCCCCCTTAATGTTCTCTTAAAAAACTTTGGCGGAACTTCTTTACAGGGGGGGCTCCAGGGGTTATCATGTTCGCCGGGCCATTTTGGCCCACGGTATAGGGAGGCGCGCCCAAACGCGCCAACGCGGCGAGCCGCACGCGCACCGAAAAGCGCCGGCAAGAGCTCGTCGATAGGTCAGGGACGTGACTGCACTGCAGACGCCAGCTGACGAGTCCGGAGGTGGGATTTCCCCCAAAGTTCGAGGAGAACACAAGAATTGAAGGCACTAGGTACCCACATCGTTTGCGAGCTCTCTGGCTGTGATCCAAAGGCGCTCACCGATGTAGATGGCGTCCGTGCGACGCTTATGCAAGCAGCACGTGAATCCAGAGCTACCATCATGGAAACGGCATTTCACCGCTTCCAACCCCAAGGCGTCTCGGGCGTGGTCGTTTTAGCCGAATCGCATATTTCGATCCATACCTGGCCCGAAACCGGATATGCAGCGATGGACTTTTACACATGCGGCGACCACACCGATCCTTGGCTCGCGGCCGAATATGCCGCCAAGGCATTCGGAGCCAATAGCATTCAAACCACCGAAGTGAAGCGCGGCGTGGAGTCGGCCAAGGGGCAATTCACGCATGTTGTCACCGCTGAATGCGAAGTCCAAAAGATGACCGCTTAGGCCTTTACGATCTACTCGAATTCCGACCACGAGAGGAGCTTTCGCAAGGAAGCTCCTTTGTACACTTAAGGTTAAGAAATGTGCCTTGGTTGCTAATGTCACTAATATGACATGTCGATATCTAGGAATGACTGACCCCTCTAAGGGTTGGATTTTTTTGCTGCATAAGGGAATTTTGTTTTGAGAAACGTCGGGATTTTTAGGGGCGGCGCTGTTCTTGCCGTACTAGCTTTGCTGGCCGCCTGTGGTGGCGGTGGTGGCGGGTCTTCAGCGGGCGCACCAGTCGTGCCAATTGCCGTACCAACTGCGACACCGCCAACTTCGGCGTCTTCTTCAATTCCCGTCGGCTCAAGTTCGAGCAGCGTGGCAATTCCATCGGTTGGCGGCGTCTCCGGCATGGTAACTGTGCCAGCCGCTGTAACTGGTGCGGGCGCTACGCTGGCCGCTACTACGTCGCTGGTCGCGCCGCCCGGCCTTCCGGCGCTGCTGGGCCATCTGCGCACGCTCGATACGACGACCGTGTATGCGTATGAATCGTTTACGCCTTCGGCGACGATCACGTTTGCCAGCTCGCCCGCGTTTTCAATTGCATTACCCGCCGGCACGAATATGAGCCAGACATTTTACGCGGCAATTTATTCCGGCGGTTGGGATAAGGTTCACGCACTAACCGGTACCGTGTCGGCTGGAACGACGACAGTAAATTTCCCGTCACAAACCGGCACGTACTCGTTGACCGGCGGAACGACGTATTACTTTGCATTCTACGGTGTTGTCGCTACGGTTCCAACGCCTTCGACGGGTCCGTCGCTTCCACCGTCAACTCCGCCCACCGCCACACCGGCGCCGACCGCGACACCAACGCCCACGCACGCTCCGACGGCGACACCGGTTCCCACCAATTCCCCGACCCCAGGGCCGACAAGTGCACCGGGAAGTGCGACTTGCACGTCGCCAATCGTTAACCCGCCCAACGGTTTCGGAGCTTGCGATCTTCAAGGCATTTACAACTTCCCTTCAGGAAGTGCCGGCACGGGACAAACCGTAGCCATCGTTGATGCGTATGATGATCCAAAAGCCGAAGCCGATTTGAAAATCTATCGCGCAGAGTATGGCTTACCGGAGTGCTCGACCACAAACGGATGCTTCAAGAAACTAGATCAAAACGGCGGCACGAGCTATCCACTCGCAAACTCCGGCTGGATCGGCGAAATCTCGCTCGACCTCGATATGGTTTCGGCGGTCTGTCCGAATTGTAAGATCATGCTGGTTGAGGCCGCCACCGCCAACGGCTCGGATTTGGAAATCGCAGTGGACACGGCCGTAACAAATGGCGCGAACGTTGTGAGCAACAGTTATGGTGGACCAGAAGACCAAAGCGAGCTCACCGTTGATGATCCGCATTACAATCATCCCGGTGTGGCAATCGTCGCCAGTTCGGGCGATAAGGGATTCATTAACCACAAAAACACCTGTGACGGTAACATCGCATCGCACGAATGCGGACACTATCCAGGAAGCTCGCCGTACGTGACGGCGGTTGGCGGCACCTCGCTCCAACCAGATCCAACAAGTGCGCGGCCTTGGACTGAAACAGCTTGGTCTGGTGCGGGCAGCTATTGCAGCCCGTTCGAGGCAAAACCGAAATGGCAGACTGACACCGGCTGCAGCACCCGTATGGTAGCCGACGTCTCGGCGGTTGCCGATCCGGCAACCGGCGTCGCAGTCTACGACAGCACGCCGGACGGCAGTTTTGCCGGCGGCTGGGGCTCGTTTGGCGGCACCAGCGCAAGTGCGCCAATCATCGGCGCAGCCTTCGCCCTGGCAGGCAATACGGGCACAATCAATACCCTGGAAGCACCGTATAAGCACCTGGGCGCATTGGTCGACATTACGTCTGGCAACAATTACTCTGGCATTTGTTCGCCGTTGTACTTCTGCACCGCCGGACCCGGCTACGACGGTCCGACTGGGCTTGGCGTACCGTTTGGAGTCGGGGCGCTTAGCGTGGGACGCCATCCGGCATCGTTCGGCGTTGCTCAAAATCACGTTGGGCCAACTCAACGTGGTTGTGCAGAATCGACGTCCCACCGTGTGATGGCATGCGATGTCATCATGCGTACGGATATCGGCGGCAGGTTCGGCATCCAGTTGTAGTCCGGCTCCTAGTCGAGGAAATGAAAAAAGCCGTGGCGGCTGCCGCGGCTTTTTTTATTCGTTGATGCGCAAGACTGTTCGCAGCGCGCGGACCACTGGGCGTAGCCGCTTGGGCGCAAGCGCAGTAAGGCGGCGGAAGAATTGCCGCGCACCGGTTGCGCGCTGCTGTTCGGGCCGCAATTGGAAGAGCGTGTCGTGCTTGTCTTCGGTTTGCGCTTCGCTGCGTTGCGCGGAGTAGTAGTAAGACGCGAGCGAACGCCTTGTGACCCCGGCCGGAAGATGCAGTTCTTTATACCCGTGAAATGCGTGATCGTGCGTCTCCATGATGACGCAGCGATTGAACTTCGGTTCAATCGATTGCCGGCAGTGGCGCATATCGCGCGACCACAATTCCAGATACCCCTGCCACTTGGGCTCCCAGCGTTCATTTAAATAGATCAGTACGTTGAGCCGCCGGTAGATGCCAAGTTGCGGATGAATGTTAAAATCGGCGTGGATATCGAGGTAGCTCCCGTCCGAACCCTGATGCAATCCCCCGCCATGCAATTCAGGGTCGGCAAACAGGTGGGGAATCTGCGTGACCTCTGCAAGCCACGTTATAAATCGCGGCGAGCGAAGCTCGTGGAAGATGGATTGAAAGACCGGGTCGAGTCGATCGATCCGCTGTTCGGCGTTTTTTACTTCCGGCAATCCTGCGAACGCGATCTCCATGGCATCTGGCGTTGGAAAGGCCCGAGCGGCGAGCTGCGCCTTCTGCGCATCTAAGAAGTCTTCGATGAGCACGTGCCGGATCGGATCGCCATCGGCGAAGCGCGCGCGGATCTCATCCGTCTCGTTGGCGAGCCGCTCGTAGTTGATTGCGGGCATTTTAAAGGCGTTGCGCTCCTAACTCCACGCCCCCCACGTTGTGGGGCCCCCACGCCATCGCTCCCGCGCGAAACGTGTGTGTTTGTCGTTTCCCCCAAGGGTCGCGAAAAGTCGCCTTCATCTATGCACACTTCTTTAGCAAGGGAGGCTCGTCCCGGTAGCGTATGGTGCGCCCATGCCAAAAACCGAACAGTGGCAGTGGTACGTCGAGGAATTTGCACCCACTGAAACCCATTCACACGCAATCGAAGAAACCTATTACGCAGGGCGCTCCGCGTTTCAAAGCATCGGCGTTATTCGGACACCGGTTTTTGGAAAGATGTTAATCCTAGACGGCGATACGCAGAGCTCGCAGGCCGACGAAAAAATCTACCATGAATCGCTGGTGCATCCGGCGCTGGCAGGCGCGCTCGACCGGTCCGAAATTCTTATTTTGGGCGGCGGCGAGGGCGCGACCCTGCGTGAGGCGTTACGTTGTCCGCAAGTCAAACGCGTTACGATGGTTGATATCGATGGCCAAGTTGTCGAACTCTCGAAAAAATATCTGGCCGAGTGGTCGGATGGCGCGTTCGAGAACCCGCGCTCGCGTGTGATTGTCGGCGATGCGCTCAAATTTCTGGCTGAAGACCAAGACCGGTATGGCGTCATTATCTCTGACCTGACCGAGCCGCTGGAAGATTCGCCCTCCAACATTTTGTTCTGCGACGAAGTATTTCGCAATATCAAGGCTCGCCTGGTGGAAGGCGGCATCTACGTCTTACAAGCCAGCACGGCAGGATTTCATAACATGTCGCTACATGCGAAAATGGCACGGACGTTGCGCAGCTACTACAAACACGTTGTTTCGTACTACACACATGTACCAGCGTTTGATAACGATTGGGCGTTCATTGCGTGCAGCGATCGAGTCGATCTTTCGACCCTTCAAG
>JALYIF010000044.1 GCA_030775925.1 Vulcanimicrobiota bacterium
ACTTCTCCAAGCGGGAAATCCGGGTTGCCTGCGGTCTTGAACTTCCAACGCAATGTGCCACGACCGGCATCGAGTGCATACAAATTTCCGTCCATGCTGCCGACGAACACCACGCCATGTGAAACCGCAGGCGAGGAACGAACGCGGCCACCAGTGAGATAGCGCCACTGTAATGCGCCGGTCAGCCGGTTCAGCGCGTACACATTTCCGTCTCCGCTCCCAAAGTAGACGCTGTCGCCCACGATCACCGGAGAAGACTGGAAGAAATCCCAAGGATATGGATCCGGAAATGCAACCGTCTTCCCGGCCTTAAATCTCCAGCGCCTCGCTCCCGTCAGCGCATCGACGGCATAAAAATTGCCGTCACCTCCATTGAAGTACACCACTGCACCGTCTGTCGCGGGCGAGGACGACAGTTCGCCGACCGTTGGGAAGGTCCACTTGAGTTTCCCGGTTAGGGCGTTAAGGGCGTACAAGTTTCCGTTATTGCTTCCCACATACAGCATGCCGTTGGCGACAACCGGCGTTGAGCGATTTAACTGGTTGGTGCGGAATTTCCAAAGGAGCTTGGACTGGGAGCGCACATCACCCGTCTCGCAGATGCCCGTATGCTCCGGGTTGCACCGGAACATTGCGGCTTGCTCAGCCGCGTTGCCAGGCAAGGGTGCGGATAAGCACAGGACGCTAACCAGAAAGGGGATATGCCTGAACGAGAGACGATTCAAAACGCGACCTCCATGCAGAACAGTGGCACTCGACCATCTTCAATACCGTCGCAGCCACTCTTGTGACAGGTGGAGGCATATCTTGCCTCTAGGGCCCTTCGAGGCGGCTTCCGGCCGAACGTGACTGGTTATAAAGAAGAAATGGCGCACCATCGGTGCGCCTTTTCTTTATTGCCGGTTACTGGGATCGCCTAGCCGCCCCAGCACCAGTTTTGAACCGGTAACACCGTCCCGTTTGCGAACGTGATGCTCCCGTTCCCGTCAGCATCCACCTTGAAGATTGCGAGTCCGGTTCCGGTTGAGGTCTGTTTGATCACGCCCGTGTACTGTGTGCCGCCGACGTTGCCGGTGATGGTCGTGGTCATATCGTCAGCGCTATCAATGACCGTATTTACATAAGCAAGCAGTTTGCCGGTGGCGTCTGAGCTTGACGTTTGCGTTTCTGTTGTCGTACTCAAAAGCGTGCCCCCGTTAAGTGCCCACTGATATTGGCCCGGTGCGAGCGGAAACTGAGCGATGGCAATTTTTCCCGCCGGATCGACAGAGTTGCTTGAGGTGCCGTTTACAACCATCGTTTGGTTCGTCTGGAAGAGACCACCCGTGTACGTCGTTGTGTAAGACGAATTGCTGGCAAACACACGCCCTGGGAAACTAGGATCCTGCGTGATCGATGCGGCGCCCATTTTTTCAGTATTCGGGCTCGTATCCAAACTTGAGAAATAATCGATATCGAGTGGAACTGCGTTCGGTACCTGCGAGGCGGCAAGATCGTGGAAACGCGCCACCGACATCACTAAATCGCCCATTCCCGGATTTGCATTGTAGATTGTGAGATTCAAGATATCGTACTCCGTAATGGCCTTGCCATCGCTACCGAACGTCGTTTCATTACCCGTGCCGGTCATCTTTCCCGAGGCATCGGGCGCTGAGATCGTGGTGGATGATTGAGCTGCAAGAACCGTGCATGCGTCGTCGGTATAACTTGCATGGTTGATGGTAATGGAACCATTCGAATTTTGAAGCACGCCGTCGGTAGAGCCTCCGCTGCAATTGGGAGCTGGGGCCGCACTTGGCGAGGAACTCGGGGCGGGAGAGGCACCGGGCGCGGGCGAGGCATCCAAAGCGCGGCGCGAATCCATAGCCAACCGATAGTGATCACGCACGATGCGGCGGAAAGCAGTTTGGCTCTGTGCAGAGCCCACGAATTGAGCCGCCCATTTCTGAGCACGAACTTCTTGCATCGCAGCGCTCATGGAACCTTGCTGTTGCGCCGACGTGCTGGCGGGCGTGGATGGGCCGCTACCGGGCTTAGAGGGCGAAGAGGGCAAGGCGCCCCCGGT
>JALYIF010000045.1 GCA_030775925.1 Vulcanimicrobiota bacterium
TCTTAAGGGGCTCGTTGCCCATCAGGAAGTCTTACTGGGAAATACCGGCGAGTTGCTTACGATTCGCCACGACTCGCTTTCGCGGGAATCATTCGCCGCAGGCATTCTGTTTGCGGTTCGCTCGGTGAGGCAGTTGCCGCCGGGATTAACCGTGGGGCTTGATGTCCTGATAGAAGGCAAGCTGCGATGAAAATTGCAGTCGTGGGCGCCACAGGGATCGTCGGAGAAACGGTCCTGCGAGTTTTAGAAGAGCGGGCCCTTCCCGTTTCCAAACTGGGCGCTTTTGCCTCGCGCGACCGCAAAGGCGCGGCGCGTTTTAACGGTGATCTGCTTGACGTTTTCCAGACAACGGCGGCTGGCTTGGTAGACTACGACGCGGTTTTTTTTGCCAGCAGTGAGGAAGCGAGCGAAGTGTTCGCACCTCCGGTTGCACAGCGTGGCGGCATCGTTATCGATAACAGTTCGACGTTTCGCCTGCAACCCGGCATTGCGTTACTGGTTCCCGAAGTAAATGCCGGCGCATTGCTGCCAGAGCAACGCATCTTCCCGGTCGCCAATTGTACTGCGATCGTGCTTTGTGTCGCGCTTGCCCCGGTACGCGACACGGCGGGATTGGGTTCGGTTCATGTGTCGACGTACCAAGCCGTGAGCGGCGCCGGGCGCGCTGGGGTAGAAGAACTGCTTCGCGGCGAGAACGCGACGATGGCGGAACGGCGGAGTCCGAGCCGATTACATTCGCCGCACCGATTGCTCGCAACGTTATTCCGCAGATCGGCACGATCGAGTCGGACGGGTATTCAACCGAAGAGAGCAAAGTTCGCTCCGAAACGCGGAAGATTTTAGGTTTGGAAACGCTTCCGATCTCCGTCATTGCGGTGCGCGTTCCGGTTCGGTATGCGCACTCCGAAGCCGTGTTCTTTGAGACGGAGCGGTCCATCTCACTTGATAATCTTCAAAAGGCCTTTGAGGGTGCCGCGGGCGTTGTCTTTCACCGGGATGGAATTGTGACCCCTCGGGATGTTGAAGGGGAAGACCACGTTCATGTGGCCCGTTTGCGCGCTGAAGATGAGTCAGGCACGCGTTTCTCGATGTGGATTTGCGGCGATCAAGTGCGCAAAGGCGCGGCCACGAATGGCGTGCAGATATTGGAATTGCTGATTCAGCGGGGCTTGCTCCACACATCATGACACTTGCGCGCGAAATTGCCGTCCTTAAATTTGGGGGCACCTCGCTCGGTACGCCGCAAGCGCGCGACATTGCTCGCCAACGTGTTCAGGAATCTCGCGAGCAAGGTTTTGCTACCGTGGTGATCTGCTCGGCGATGGGCAGGTCGCCGGAGCCGTATGCAACGGATTCGTTGCTCGCTCTGACGGCAACGTCCGCGCCAGCGACGGCGAATAGCGACCTGCTCTTGGCATCTGGCGAACTGATCGCATCGGCAGTTTTTGCCGAACTGCTTTCGCAACATGGAATTCCCGCTCGCGCCTTAACCGGTGCCCAAGCCGGAGTACTAACCGACGGGAATTTCGGCGATGCGAAAATCGTGCGCGTCCAACCGGCCCGTGTTCAAGGGCTTCTCGATGAGGATATTGTCCCGGTTGTCGCCGGCTTTCAAGGAATGACGGTGGCCGGCGATATTACAACCTTGGGTCGCGGCGGCACCGATCTTAGCGCCATCGCCATCGGGCACGTGCTCGGGGCGGAGCGCATCGATATCTATACCGATGTAAGCGGCGCGATGACTGCGGACCCGCGCAAGGTAAGCGGGGCTCGCACCATCGAGCGCGCTCAACTGCTTGAGATGAGCGAACTTGCCGAGCACGGTGCAAAAGTGATGCACTCTAAGGCAGCCGAGTTTGCGCGCGCAACCCAAACACCGTATGCGATTAAAGGTCTCGAGAGCGACGTTGGAACGCTCGTCGAAGAGAACGTGAAACATCACCGGCCCGTTACCGGCGTCACGTCCGCAGGCGAGCTTACTTTCGTGCGAATTATTCGCGGCGATTTAGAAGATCAGCGAGCGCGCATGGAACTGGAACTGATGATGTTCCAGCGCCTAGCTGACGCCGATATTTCGCTCGACCAAATCAATATTAATTCCGCGGGTGTTTTCTTTGTTGTCGGGCCCCAAGATGGCCCTCGCGTGCGCGCGCTTTTGTCGGATCTGAATATGGCCGTCCGGATGCGCGAATCATGCGCGAAGATCTCCATTGTCGGCGCCGGTATGCGTGGAACGCCGGGCGTGATGTACCGTATCGTGCAGGCACTCTCGGCGGCCAATGTCGAGATCATTCATTGCACCGACAGTAACATCACAATTTCAATTGTGGTACCGCAAGAAGCCGTTTCGCGGGCCGAGCAGGCCGTCCATGATTATTTCCAACTCGATCGAGGAGAATCCGCATGAAACTCGGCCGCATTCTTACTGCCATGATTACGC
>JALYIF010000046.1 GCA_030775925.1 Vulcanimicrobiota bacterium
CCCTTGCGGGCGTCTTTTTTTTCGTAGCGGATAGAAGCAGCTATGGGCCGACGACGATAACGCCAATCTGGCCGTTGCCTAAGTGATAGCCGCAGCCATAGAAATAGTGGCCGACCGTTTTGGCGACAAAGACTTGCGATTTTCCGCCGTGGGCACGGACGTTGCCGGTGCTCCACTCGCTCGCGTCGATAATGCGCCCGTGCGACTTCGTAAAGTCGCCCGCGAACTTGTAGTGTTCGGGTACAACTTGGCCGGTAAATGAAAAACCGGTTGCGGTATGGTTTTGGTCGTCGGTATTCACAAATTGAATTTGGTCGTTCTGATGCACGTGCACCTCGACCGGATCGTACCCTTGCAGTTTGCCGAAGTCCGAGCGCTTGTGCGGCTTGAAATCTAAGTCCATGTTGATGGTCACTAAGTGATGGGCGGACTTGGGCGGCCCCGCTTTATGTGGCGCGGGCTTCGCTGCGTTTGCAACAACGCTGCTGAGCAAAACGAGCGCAAACGCCGAAGACATAAGTTTGGTCAGATGCTGCTTCATATAAATAACTCCTAAAATGATGCCGATGCAGTACACTTCCCAAACGCCTTTTTGCCTAAACAAAAAGAACGCCGCAAGCGGCGTCCCTTCTTGTTGTTTGCAGGCGAAGCGTTTAGCGGCGCAGGCCTAGATCGGCAATGAGTTTGCGATAGCGCTCGATGTCGACCTTTTGGAGATATCCGAGCAATCGGCGGCGCTGGCCGACCTGCAACAGCAGGCCGCGGCGGCTGTGATGATCCTTTTTGTGGATCTTCAAATGCTCGGTGAGGTGGTTGATCGAGGCGGTTAATATGGCAACTTGGACATCGGCCGAGCCGGTGTCGCCGGTGGATCGGGCGTACTTGGCAGCGATCTCGGTCTTTTGTTCTTTGGTCAGGGGCATATTCGAATGAACTCCTTATACAGGATAGACTCCTCGCAGATGCAGGCCGGAGGTCCGCTCTGGGGACCGCCGCATCATACCAGACAGGGACCCAGCCTGTAAAGCGGATTTCAGGCTTGGGCCGTCCCATCCGCCTCGGGGGCAGGCAAAAACGGCTTGTTCTTGTTTGGTGCGCTTACGGTGGTCGGCATCTTCTTTATAACCGTTTTTGGATCTCTGTTCTTGTGTAAAATTCCGGCACTCCGGTTTGGCGCTCGCTCGCCTGGGTAAGATATTTGCACATCACTCCAGGAGGCAGAAACGCATGAACGACCGTACCGTCATTGTCCATGAAGAACCCGTGATTCACGAGACCCGCGTCGCGGACGACGGCGGCTCGAGTAGCGCTTTGATCTTCGGCATTATTGCCGTGATCGCGATTGTCGTTATCGGTCTTTTCGTCTGGCAGCCGTGGAATGCAACAACGACTACAAGCAACACCACGATTACGACGAATCAACCGCCGGCGGATACCTCAGCGAACGGTTCATCGACTACCACGACGACAACAAACAGCGGCACGACGTCGTCGGGAACAACCACCAACACCAAACCGTAAGCGTCAGCACAGAATCAAAAAAGGCCACGAGCGCTAGTCGCTTGTGGCCTTTTCTTTGCGGGAGCGCTTCTTTATAGTGCGAACGCACTGGCTCGATGGCGGATTTTACGGCGGTAGCCAATGTTGCGGATATTCCGCTTGGAAGTGCCCGGGCGTATGTCGTGGGCCGTTACGAAGTGGCACTGTTTCATGTGGCTGATGGATTCTTTGCACTCGAAAACGCGTGCCCGCACCAAGGCGGCCCGCTGGCTGACGGATTTCTTGAAGGGTCGATGGTTACGTGTCCGTGGCATGCATGGTGTTTCGATGTTCGAAACGGCCGCATGACGCTGGGTCAATTTGCGGTCGTTACGCGCTTTGCCGTGCGCGTGGATGGATCCACGATTCTGGTACGAACGGAGCCTGAAGATGAATGACGGGACGATCGCGGTTTGGGACGGCACGCTGGGCACGGCCGGCGGCGCAGCATTTGGTGCCGCGCTACGCAAACTGAGTGAAGAAGCTGCGCTGGATGCAAGCGCGCTTGCTCAGGCGAGCGATCTGAGCGCGCACATGGTAGAGGCGGTGTTTCGCGGGGAGGAGCGC
>JALYIF010000047.1 GCA_030775925.1 Vulcanimicrobiota bacterium
CGGTCAGAATGTGGATGGGCGCAAGGACTCGTACTTGGGAAATCTGACCTACACAATACCGCGCACGTCTAGCGCCGTCGTCTTCTCTGCCAAGCAATATCGGTACCACGATATTTTTATCCCGAACAATTCCCAAACACTCAATCGCGCGGACCTAAACTTCACCGTTAAGTTCTAGGCCAGTCCCCAGCCACGAGGACCGGTGGCGTTCCGGCGGAAAGCGTCCGGAGATGCCTGAGCGACTTCTTTTTTTATGCGCCGCTGTGGCGCTGGCCGTTTTCGCGGTCTTGCAAATGGCGTCGTCGGCGATTTTTGCCTCAGCCGGCAGTCCGCAATCAGTCCCGGCGCATCTGCGGCCAGCTTTTGGGGAGGCAGTTTATTCCGGCGTTGAAAAGGTCTTTCCCGCGCGCTATGTCGAGGCGATGCTCGTGCGGGCCGCGCTGGATCGCGGCGACCTAAACGCAGCAGAGTTGCATCTTGCGCGTATGGCCCCCTCAGTTGGGCGCAGCGAACTTGCCGGACGCGTTGCACTCGCGCGCAATTCACACAATGACGCGATGCGTAATTTTTTAGATGCTGATGATCTCGATGCATTGCATGCTGAGGTGCGGCGGCTCACCGGCGCCGGCCAGCTTCGGGCCGCTTATGATTTCGAAAATGCCATTCGCGCCCGGCTTGCTCGCACGGCGACACACCCCGATGCGATTGCGGATAGTTTTTGGCGTTCCGGCGTTCTCGCGAGTGCGCTCGCCGTGCAGTCGCCGGCGTTGCGCGCGCATTGGTTACTCACCGGACTGCAAGATTATCGCGACGCCCTCTCGCTCGCTCCATTTTCTGAGAAGTATCTGCTCGCTGCCGGAACGCAGTCGCTCGACCTCCATCTTATCAAGGCAGCAAGTGAATATTTTGAACGCAGTGTGAGCGCAGACCCGGCAAGTGCGGACGCGTATGCGGGACTGGGGGTCGTTGCCCTCGAGCGTGGCGACCGCCAAGCCGCGCAAACCTATGCCGCGCGCAGTCGCAGTTACGATGCGAAGTCGCAAATGCTAGCACGCCTGGATCGTGAGTTGCAGTGAAAATTGGCGTTGATGCGCAACTCGCAATTGGCACCGCAACCGGGATTGGCGAGTACGTTCGGGGTCTGATTGGTGGATTGCGCGCGCATGGCCTTGAGGTAGCGGCCTTGGAAGCGCGCTCGCTTGACCCGTGGCGCTTCGACCGCCGCGTTCTCTGGGATCAAGTCTTGCTGCCGCTGCGATCGGCTACGAGCGGTTGCGATCTCCTCCACTGCGCATCGGGAACGATGCCGCTGATATCAGCCGGCCCCGTTGTGACGACCGTGCATGACGTAGCCTGGCTTAAGGTGCAAGCGCACGCGCGTCCCTATGCAAAATGGTATTTTGGCCGATTTTCACTCGCGCGATATGCGCACGCCCGTCAAATCGTTGTCGATAGCGAGTTCTCGCGTAGCGAGCTATTGCAATTCTTGCACGTACCGCACACACGCGTACGCGTTGTGTATCCCGGTGTCGCAGAAGACTATTGTGCGATCGTGCGCAGCCCAGACGAGCAACCATTTCTTCTCTGCGTCGGTACGGTCGAAAAACGCAAGAATCTTGAAGTCGTTATTCGCGCCCTCGCATCGGTGGAAAAGCAACCGCGACTTGTCGTCGTCGGACCGAATACGCCATACCAAGATCAGTGCATGGATCTCGCGCGTGCGCTTGGCGTTGCGGCGCAAATTGAGTGGCGCGGGTATGTCGGACGCGATGTTTTGCTCGATCTCTTTGCGCGCGCCGCCGTTGTGGTAATGCCCTCGAAGTATGAAGGCTTCGGCTATGCGGCGGCGCAGGCTCTATGCGCGGGCGTCCCGCTCGTGGTTTCGACCAGCAGTTCGCTTCCCGAGGTGGTGGAAGGCGAAGCGCCGGCTATTGATCCTGACGACGCTTCCGGATGGTCGTTGGCGCTGAACGCGATCTTGCACGACCCCGCCCGCGCGCAAGCGCGCGCTACGGCCGTTCGTCACGGCGCGATCGCACGCTTCGCATGGCGCGCATCCATCGCTCGCATGTGTGAGGTCTACGAAGCGGCGCTTCAAACGTAACTAGTAAATCGGGGAGCCGGGGCCGCCAGGTGCGACGCTGCCGTCATCCGGCGCGAAGATCAGCCGAAGCGGGTAGCTCGATCCCGGCTCGGGCATCGTGTGGATGCGGATTTTGATATAGCCCTTTGCAGGCACGGTGTATTCACGAATCTTGTAGCGTGAAAATGGCGGCACACCGTGCGATCGAACCAGAACGCCGTCGATTAAATAGGTTGCCGTAGCGCGTCCGCCGCGCGGATTTTCATAGATGGCAATCGATTGCGGGGAGCGCGTTGGATTTTGAATTTTTACAACAAACGACTGGATCACGCCGTAGTCGCCTGAAAGCGCTTCCCCTTTGAGCAAGTTCGGAAGTGGAATTTGACCGATGGGAATTTCGAGATACGCATCGGTCGTGTTCCAGAGCGTTTCATATTTGAAGTCAGGAATTTCATAGACGCCCCGCGCGTGACGCACGGTGCTGGTGAGCAACCCATCGCTAATCGGTGGCGCTTCAGGCGCCTCACTCGCGTTTTGCGCAAAGAGCGTCAGGTGCACGCTTGCGCCGTTAAGGACCCGCAGTTGCAGGATGTTGCTTAGCACGGCTTTTGGCGGCATTGCCTGCTCGACGAGATTCAGGCTGCTATTCCCTGGAATCTCGATTAGCGACCCTTCGTTTTGCACGAGGCGCACGAGAAACCGTTCAGTCGAATCGTGTCCGGCTTCCATCTCATTCGGGCCGGCTCCGCTACCCGAGATAAATTGCACGAAGGCGGGCTCACCCGAAATATTCTGTGCGCGCAACACGATGCGCCGCTCCGGCTGATCGCCGGGATTGTAGTGGAAATAGAGAAATCGGGAAGGCGCATCCCGTTTGAGTTCGGCGGTAAAGAGCACGCCATTTTCTTTGAGCCGCTCGGGAAAATCGCTGACCATCAGGGAATCCGGCGCGATGCGAGGAGCCGCATCGTTATACACCCGGACGTGCGTGGTTCCGGTAACGCTGAAAAAATCGTTCCCTTGAATGATAATGGGAACGGCGATATCCGTGACGTTGTCTTGCTGAAGTGCGTTCGGCACGGCAAAACCGTCAGGCGGCGCAATGACGGTGGCGCCGGCACGCGGATGCGCAAAATGAACGGTCGTAGCGGCAGCGATC
>JALYIF010000048.1 GCA_030775925.1 Vulcanimicrobiota bacterium
TGGAGCGGATTTCGTCTGAACGGACTGGAGCGCGCCGCGGCGCCGTCTCGAACCGGCAGCGCGCTCACCCCTTCGATAGGCAGCGGGTCACGCTCAGGTTCTCAATGAGAATGCGTTTACTTACAGAAGTTCGGGGAGTCAGTATTAAAGGAATTGAGCATGCTTGATCTGGGTTTGGCGATCGCGCATCATTTGGCTATTTTTGCACTTCTAGGAATTCTCGCCGCTGAAGCGATCTTGCTCGCTCGTGGCTTGGACCGTGAAAGCGTTATCCGGCTTGCACGCGTCGACGCGTGGTATGGCGCGTTGGCTGCTCTCGTGCTTGTCGTTGGATTTTCCAGAGCCATTTTTGCCGCCAAAGGCTGGGCCTATTACTCGCATAACTCATTTTTTTGGGCTAAAATGATCTCGTTTGCACTCCTTGGGGTGCTTTCTATTCCACCCACACTCCAATATATTGCGTGGAGCCGTTCAAATGAAGTTCCGGATGTAGCAAAAATCAGGCGGGTACGATATTTTTTGTATGGCGAGCTCGCGCTCTTTGCCTTGCTACCTATTTTCGCCGCCGCAATGGCGCGAGGTTATGGCGAATATCAGTGATGGTGATTCGGTCACAGCAGAGCATCCTATAGCGGTGAAGACAGGACCGCAACGTGTTAGCTTTTGGAGGTTTTGTGATCCGATTGTTCTCCCTTATTGGCGCCTTAGCTCTTAGCCTTGTCAGTCTGGCTTGCATCGTGCAAGCTCAAGAATCCGGTCCGGCCGCGGTTGAGACCGCGTGGGACCAAGCCATCGTGCATCGCGATGCGCGTGCGCTGTCGGCAATTCTGGCGGATAATTTTATCGCGTTGAACGATGATGGCACGATTGAGAATAAACAGCAATCAATAGCCGATGTCGTAACCGGAAAAGCGATGCCACAAAGAAACTACACCACCAAGCGCGTCGTTCGCATTACTGCGGACACCGCGACAATCACCGGCATCTACATCGAAGAGGGCCGTGCGAGCAAGCAGGACCGGCGCCGGTATCGGATTACTTCGCGCTACTGCGATGTGTATGCGCGCAGCGGCGGAACGTGGAAGGCCGTCATGGGCTTTGGTCATACGCTTTCTGCACGAATCCTTAAGTAGGCGGCGTCAGAAGGAAGTGCCATGAGATTCGATCGGGCGTCTCGCTTACCACTACGGCGCCGCGTCGAGCTTCATGAGCATGATACGCTCAAATCCGTAGTCCCAATTGTCGGCGAGCGCAACCACGGCGGCTTCAATATCATCCGCTAGGAGCGCGTTGATGATGCGCTGATGGTGCTCCGCCGAGCGAACGACGTCGCTTTCGTCACTCATGTATAAGCGTTCGTATCGTTCCATGGCTGTTTTGATAGGCGCTAGTGTCGCTAGGAGGCGGCTGTTTGGGCACGCCCCGATCAGCGCGCTGTGAAATTCTGTATCGATGTTCCGGGCGGCCTCGGCTCTACGGCGTGCTTTGAGAAACGCACGATTGAGCTTCGAGAGTTTGCGGATTGTTGCATCGGAATAGTGATTTATGGTCCGCAGCGCAAGGAGGTCGAGCTCCCGTCCGATCGGGTACAGCTCGCGCACTTCTTGACTCGAAAGCATTGGGACGAAGAAGCCGCGATCGTGTTCGGAGCGTATGAGCGATTCTGCTTCGAGCGACGAGAGGGCTTCGCGCAACGGGCTTCGACTAACTCCAAGTTGCAGGCTCAGTTGCGTCTCGTTTATGCGGGCTCCAGGGCTGAGCGTCTGCCCAACGATCAAGCTACGCACGCGAGCGACGAGATCGGCGCGAACCGAAGACTTGCCTACCGACATGCAGCGACGACGTACTGCTCAATCAAGTCGTGAAATGTTCTCCACGTGCCGTAGTTTCCGTAGTTCGCCGCCATGATCCCGACAACGAGTCGAAGGCGCGGTACCGCCACAACGAACTGCCCGCCGTTGCCCTGAGCCTCAAAGGCGTTGTAGGTTGTGTCCGCGGCGCGATAGGCCGTAAGATGCCAGCTGTAGCCGTAATCACCCGGACGTTGGAGTGCCGAATGCGGGCTTACAGCATCGTGCAC
>JALYIF010000049.1 GCA_030775925.1 Vulcanimicrobiota bacterium
GGTCCGTATGTCCCGCACCGTCGCCCCCCTTCAAATCGGCCCTCA
This sequence comes from Vulcanimicrobiota bacterium, assembly GCA_030775925.1. Classification (GTDB taxonomy): domain Bacteria; phylum Vulcanimicrobiota; class Vulcanimicrobiia; order Vulcanimicrobiales; family Vulcanimicrobiaceae; genus JACRUB01. The sequence goes on from JALYIF010000049.1 coordinate 46, forward strand.
TGAGATTTGGCCGCCGCTCGTCCTCGCGCCGATGTCCGGCGTGACCAACCGCACGATGCGCGGTCTCTACAAGCCGTTCGGCTTGGGGCTCACGGTGACTGAGTTCGTTTCGTCTAACGCACTGCAGCACGGCAACAAGCGGACGATGGAGATGATCGATCAGCATGGCCTCGAGAAACCCGTCTCCACCCAGCTTTGGGGCGATGATCCGGCGATCATGGCACACGCTGCCAAAGTGGTTCGCGAGTGCGGCGCGGATATTGTTGATATCAATTTTGGTTGCCCGGCCCCAAAAGTTGTAAAAACCATGGGCGGCAGCGCATGCCTTAAAGACGTGAACCGTTGCGAAGCCATCATGAAGGCCGTCGTCGAGGCCGTTGACTGCCCGGTCACCATGAAGATGCGCCTGGGGTGGAATGAAGAGTCCCTCGTGTATGTCGAGGTGGCCAAGCGCGCCCAAGCGGTCGGCATCGCGGCGTTAACGTTGCATGCGCGAACGGCGCGACAGTTTTATAAAGGCAGCGCGGATTGGGAACACATCGGCAAGCTCAAAGCATCGGTGGATATTCCGGTCATAGGAAACGGTGATTTGAATGATGCCGACGTTGCGATGGAACGAATGCGAAACACGGGTGTCGATGCAATCATGCTCGGGAGAGCGACCCTCGGTAATCCGTGGCTCATTTCCCAGATTGCGGACTTGATGGAAGGGCGCCCGATGCAACCCTTCCCGAGCGCCGCGGAGCGATTGCGCTACTCGCTCGTCCACTACGCCGCAATGGTGGAAGAATTGGGCGAGCGGCGCGCGGTGCCGCAGATGCGCAAACATATCGCACTCTATCTTAAGGGTATTCCAGGAGCAGCGATGTTGCGCGAACGGATCATGCACATGGATGCTGCCGCGGACGTGTATGCGCTCGTCAATGAGACCATCGCCGAGTTGGAACGCCAACAGGTTGCTGCGTGATTAAGGCATCCGATCCGGCAGCATTGTACGGCGCGCAAACGCCCGCCGACTTGTACGCCGAGGTCTATGAAAATTACAAGTCCTTTGTGAATCCGCCGCTCGCGCGCGTGATGAAAGTGTCCGGATCGCCCGTGGAAGTACGTGCGCAAGGATGCACCGTCTACGACCAAAATGGAAAAGCGTATTTAGACTTTGCGGGTGGATATGGTGTGTTCACACTGGGACACAGTCATCCCAAAGTTATCGAGGCGGTTAAAGCTCAACTCGAACTGATGGCCCTCTCAGGCAAGACCATGTTCAACGTCATGCTGGGGCGCGCTGCTCGTAGGCTCGCCGAACTGGCGCCGGGAGACCTCACGATTTCTTTCTTTGCCAATAGCGGCACGGAAGCCGTCGAAGGCGCAATTAAACTTGCAAAAGCGGCTACCAAACGCCACAAAATTGTAGCCACGCACAACGCCTATCATGGCAAAACGCTCGGTGCATTGAGCGCGAGTGGGCGGGAGTATTTCCGCTCTGAATATCAGCCGTTGCTGCCGCAGTTCGAACACGTGCCGTACGGGCAAATCGAACCGCTGCGCGCTGCGCTGCATGATGCAGCGGCATTTATTGTCGAACCGGTTCAAGGAGAGGGCGGCGTAATCGTCCCGCCGCTGGGCTACTTGCGCGCCGTGCGCGACCTCTGCGATCAAACCGGCGCGCTCTTCATTGCGGATGAGGTGCAAACGGGTCTGGGTCGCTGCGGGATGTTGTTCGGCTGCGATCGCGAGGGCGTTGTGCCCGATGTCATGACGCTCGCCAAGGGTCTTTCGGGAGGCATTATTCCCGTTGGTGCCTATATCGCACGCCCATCGGTGTGGAACAACGCCTACGCCAAGGCGCCGTTAATGCATACCTCAACATTCGGCGGTAACGAACTTGCCTGTGCGGCCGCGCTGGCGGCCATGGATGTGTTGATCGAAGACGGCCTGGTTGAAAATGCCGCGCAGTGCGGTGAGCAGCTACTCGCGGGTGCGCGCGCGCTGGCAGCCGAGTTTCCAACGGTCATTCGCGACGTGCGCGGATTGGGTTTACTGGTTGGGGTCGAACTCTGCAATGAAGGGTATGGGGGCGCGATCATCCCCGAAATGCTCAAACATGGTGTTACCGCCGCGTGGACGCTCAATATGCAGCGGGTGATCCGCTTGGAGCCCCCGCTGATTGTGAGCGAACAGGAGGTGGATCGCGCGATTGCCGCTCTGCGAGCAGGGCTCGCATCCGCGCACGAGAAGCTCGGCGTCTTGTAATAATGCCATATGTCGAATCTTCAATCGAGATTGCCGCCCCGGCGCGCAAGGTTTACGAGCTTGCCAAACAGCAGGATCGCTTTCCGGACTTTATGCCGGACGTCGAGTCCGTCACCGTGCTCGAACGCCACGGAGACCATATCGTCACGCGGTGGAAGACGCTGGTTGAAGAGGCGCCGATCGAGTGGACCGAAATTGACCGGTTCAACGACGCAGATGCGCGCATCGACTATCAACTCACCGAAGGCGACCTCGATAAATTCGAAGGTGCGTGGACCTTCACGGAAACCGCCGGCGTAACGCGAGTTGTTTTGAGCGTGGATTATGATTTCGGCGTACCGGTGCTCGCCGAACTCATCGGTCCCACCCTTCAGCGCAAAGTTCAGGAGAATAGCGAGATGATGTTAGCCGCCCTGAAACGCGAAGCCGAAAAAGCGTGAGCACGCAAACGAGCAAGTTCTGTTTCGTCGTGCATCCGCTCTCGCTTGAAGATGTCGTGCGATACGAACCCAGCGCCAAGGGCAAGGGTGAGCCGATTATTCGCAAGATTCTGGAGTGGCTTCCGGCGTATGCGGCCGTGCATGTGACCGGTATCCAGACACCGGATGGGCGGGAAACCGAAGGCTGGTTTGTGGCCGCAACCCTGCTGCCCGATCAAATGATCGATTTTCCGCGCGATAAAGTCTACGATTTAATTGTGCGCGCCATTGAAATCGGCGCCGAACTTGGCGCGAACGTCGCGGGCTTAGGTGCGTTCACTGGCGTGGTTGGCGACGGAGGCGTGACGGTGAACGAACGCTCCCCGATTCCGGTGACCACCGGAAATTCGCTCACGATTGCTGCGGGCATTCAGAGTTTTTTCCGTGGTGCGCGCGAGATGGAAATCGATCCCGCCGAAGCGACCGCGGTGGTTGTTGGTTCGACCGGTTCCATTGGCTCGGCATGTGCGCGGCTCATCGCGCCTCGCGTCAAGCATCTTATTCTTGTTGCGCGGAACGAAACGCGGCTGCGCAAGTTTCACGAATCGATTAAAGATGATTTGCCGTGCACATCATCTTATAGCGTGGATATCCCGGCGTCGGTGCGGCAAGCATCGCTCGTGTTGACGGCGACCTCATCGACGCAAGATATTATCGAGCCCGAAGATTTGCAAACCGGAGCCGTTGTGTGCGAGCTTTCTTTGCCGCATGACGTCAGCCGGCGCGTAGCGCTGGAGCGGCCCGATGTTTTGGTTACCGAAGGTGGCAACATGCTGGTTCCGGGGAACCCGCGCTTCGAGCAGATCCGCCGGCCCGGCAACGACTTCGACTTAAATCTGCCGCCGCGGACCGCGCTTGCCTGCATGTCCGAGACGATGGTATTGGCACTTGAAAATCGCTGCGAGCCCTATACGCTCGGGCGTGGGATCGAGCTTCCCAAGGTTATTGAAATCGAGCGCCTCGCAACGCGCTGTGGTTTCACCCTCGCCGACATGCGTGCTTTCGATGCCGCGATTACGCCGGAGAAAATTGCCGCCACTCGCCTTGCCGCGCAACAACGCCGAACGCAGGTAATTGCATGAAAAAGATCGTCTCGGTTTCGCTCGGGTCATCGTCGCGCGATCATCAGGCACATGTGAGTTTGCTCGGAGAAGATTTTGATATCTCCCGCATCGGGACCGATGGCAAGCTCGATGTTGCGATCAAGAAGGTTGAGGCGCTCGATGGGCAGGTTGATGCAATCGGCTTGGGCGGCATCGACGTCTATCTGTATGCCGGGAAGAAGCGCTACGCATTGCGCGACGGATTGCGGCTTCTCAATGCCGCAAAAATAACGCCCGTTGTTGATGGAAGTGGATTGAAAAATACGCTCGAGCGGGAAGCGATAGCCTTTGTGCAAGGCGACTTGGGCGTCGATTTGAAAGGCAAGAAAATTCTCATGGTCAGCGCGCTGGACCGTTTCGGGATGGCGCAGGCTCTGGTAGATGCCGGTGCCGACGTGCTCTTCGGCGATTTTATTTTTGCGCTGGATCTTGATAAGCCGGTCCGTGGGCTCCACGAATTTGAAGAGTTAGCTGAAAAGTATCTTCCCGATGCGTGCAAGCTGCCGTTTCAATTCTTCTATCCTACGGGTGCCAAGCAAGACCGTCCGCCGCAGCCAAAATATCCGCAGTACTACGAAGAGGCTGAAATTATTGCCGGTGATTTTCACTTCATGCGGCAGTTCATGCCGGACCGCTTAGACGGAAAAATGATCTTGACCAATACGGTGACGGCCAATGACATCGAGGAGTTGCGCAAGCGCGGCGTTCGAACGCTCGTGACGACGACGCCGGACTTCGAGGGCCGAAGCTTTGGCACCAATGTCATCGAGGCGGCGCTTCTGGCGTTGCTCGGTAAGAAGTGGGACGATGTAAGGCCCGAAGACTACGAGCGCGTCCTTCACGAGTTGCACCTGCATCCGCGCGTGATCGATCTCGCAGGGCCGTAGCGCTCATGCCCGTTTTCTGTGGATTCGATCATCTAGACGCGCGAGTGAGATCGCTGGCTTTAGTAGAGAAGTTCTATGACCGTCTGATGCCGGCACTGGGCTCACCCGCAAGCACTATGCGTTCGTCGCCGGCGATGAGTGGCAAAACGTAACCAAGAATGACACCTATAATACCGTCGAATACTTGGAGGCCAAGCAACCCGGTGCCGTGGCTGCATTCGTCGGGTTCATCGAAGATCCCGAGATGACGCCTTCGCGCTCCCGCGTGGCCT
>JALYIF010000050.1 GCA_030775925.1 Vulcanimicrobiota bacterium
AACAGTCCGACGGCCATAAAAAACAAGCTCGCGGGAATCGTCAAGAATCTTTATGCCGTGCAAGTGCGCGTCACTGGAGTGTCCTCGCAGCGCATTCTGGGATCGAATCCGCTTTTGAGCGCGGACCGTGGACCGCAGACTGACTTCAATTTAGTGCTGCTCCCTAAGGGTGGGACCTCATTTATTTTGGGCGCGAACGACTTGGCGGCAAAAACCACCTACAACTTCGCTGCGCTTAGCTCGTTCGGGAACAACATTCGGGTTGGCGGCGGCGTTCTGTATTCTCGCCTTGGAATCATCGGCCAATTTAACAAGCAGAACTTCGGCTTGGAAGGACGCTTGTACGATTTACGCCGGCCCACGCTTGACGGATACCTTAACCTGAACGCTACGCCCAATGCATCGTTCTTTTTAGGGCAGCGGGATCTCACGCGTCCAGAACGGCGGACCGTTTTTGGATTGCAATTGCAGTTCTAGCTGGCCACGAACACGAATCACGCTGGCGCCATGGTGGAACAGAGACTGAAGGTCGGGGTCATTGGAGCAGGTGCCATGGGCACGCTGTTCGGCTATCACCTCGCTGAATTTTGCGATGTCACCATGCTCGACCGCAATCACGAGCTTTTGGAAGTCATCGGTCAGCAAGGCTTGTCGGTAAACGATGGAGAGCCCCGGCGCATTGCGGTGGCAAAGCACCCCGCGCAACTTTTTGGATCGGCGGTTCTGTTTCTCTTCGTCAAAGCCGTCGACACCTTGCAGGCGTTGCGGCCGTTTGCGGGACAACTCAACCCGGCTACCCCAATTGTATCGCTGCAAAATGGCGTGGGGAATGAAGATGCAATCAAAACAGCGCTGGGAGGCGCGGTTGCTGTCGTACTCGGCATTACCACGGAATCGTCGCTGAGTACGGGACCGGGCCGCGCTCGCAGTTCGGAATCGGGAAGCACGATTTTGGGCTCGGGTGGCGCGGCTCCAGACACGTCTAAACGCATGGTGCAGTTGCTAGCCGATAGCGGACTCCACGCATCTGTTGTGTACGATATACGGCCGCATCTCTGGGGCAAGCTCGTCGCCAACGCTGCCATTAATGCCATCAGTGCCTTGCTGGACTGTGAAGCGGGGGTCATCGCGCAAAATGCCGACACCGCGCGCCTTGCACAATCCATTGCGCAGGAGGCCGCGCAAGTGGCGGCCGGGATGAAGATTAATTTGCCCTATTCCGATCCTTGGCAGTACGTTACCGAGGTGATTGAGATCGGCGCGGATTCCAAGAGTTCGATGGCTTTTGACCTGGAAATGGGCCATCAGACCGAGATCGACCATATTAATGGGGCCATAACCGCGGCGGGCCGCCGCATCGGCGTGCGCACACCCTATAACGATGCGATGGTCCGCTTAATTCGCGGCCGCGAAGCGCTGCTTAAAGTGCCAGTTCGTCTGTAAACAGAACTCCTAACGCACGCCGTCTTGCGGCCAGAACCCGAAGATAGCGCGCCCTGGCTCCAAATCCCAGAAACGCGTAGCGTTATCGCCCACGCCATAGACGACCGCGTACGGCACCTCGTGTGCAAGCACCGCGCGAACGAGCAGCGCGAAGTCGCGCTGAGACATCCACGTCGCCGCGTAGCGTTTAAATTTCTGTTCGTCGGTTAGATCGAGCCAGCCGGAGGACTCGCGAACGCTGTCATGTTTTGGATCGTCTGCCCCGGTGATGGACCCAATCCGAATGCACGCTACTTGCATCCCGTAGGCATCGCTATAATACCGGCCCAGCACTTCGCCGAAGGCCTTCCAGACGCCGTACAATCCGTCGGGGCGATATGGATCGCTCACGCCGACAACACGTCCGAATCCGCGTTCATAGATTGCAGGTGCATTCTGCACCTCATGCATCCCCACAGCGTGATTCGAACTGGCGAAGATGATTTTCTTGAGGCCACCCTTGCGAGCCGCCTCGTAAACGTTATATGTGCCGCCAATATTGGTGCCATAGACGTCTTCCCATGGCGCATCCACGGCAACCGTGCCCGCGAGATGAATAACCGTATCGCAACCGGCAAGTGCCTCGCACATCGCCTCAAAATCGCGCACATCGGCTTGCACGTCTGCATCTTTCAGGTCAATGCGCACAATCTGGTGATCGCGCGAGAGATCTTCGCACAGCCGAGACCCGATCGTCCCGTTAGACCCGGTTACCGCAATTTTCACTTATGCGCGCACCTCGGGCGCTTGTACCGGAGCGATCAAGTAACTCAGAAGTAGGCCGATCACGCCGGCGGTAACGATGCTGCCGGACACCAAGTGAATTGTCCAATACGTTCCGGCAAGGCCGACAATTGAAGCAAAGTAGATTGCATAGAGTAACGCGGGCGCGCAGAATGCAAACACGCTGAGCCGCCACCCGGCATTTTCAGAAACTGCCAACTGCCGGTATAGGACGTCGGTAAGAAGTCCCGCGGCAACAGCCCCGCCAATAAGAACGAGCGGGGTAACCACCAAGAAGTCGATTCGCATAATCGTGACGAGGGCAACATTTAGACCGAATACCACCGCAAACGAGCCGAAAGGGAGTCGCTTGAGCTTCACTGCGTAGAGGACGACACCGGCCAAGAAGGCAGCCTGCAGTGCGATCGCCGCGACGCCAAATGCTTCGAACAAATCAACCCACTCGACCGTATGCGGATTTCTGGCTGCGGCGGAAATCGTGCTTGCAAACGGTGATGCATATTGGGTGAAGAACGTGAAGCTTGATAGAAGCCAGAGTAAACTGAACACGAGCGGCCCCGTGCTTTGCCATCCAACCACCGGTGCGCGAGCTAAAACACTGCGCCCTGGACCCATATAGATTAGGACGGCGCCCACGACAAGCATAATATGAGTCGGGCTCAGCAGTGCGTTGG
>JALYIF010000051.1 GCA_030775925.1 Vulcanimicrobiota bacterium
TTCCTGTTCATCGGAGAGCGGATAGGCCGAGACCACGTAGGTGCGATTGCCGGTTTTACCCGTCACAATGAGCGGCCCCATCGACGCTTCGCCCAGCAGCGCGTCTTGAACGCGGTGCTCTAATTCAATTGAGGGAACCGCTTCAAGCAAATGCAAGCCCATAATACGAGCGATTTCAAATCCAAAAATCGCCGACGCGGCGCGGTTGGCGAACAGCACTTTTGATTGTCGATCGAGCATGAGCACACCCAGGGGTAACGCCCGCACCAGACGATCGAAGCGTTCGTCGGTTGTTTCATCTTCTCGCCGCGGCACTTCGGGCTGGGGAATAGCTAGTCTCGGCTGGGTGAAAACACGCAGCCCATATCCAGCAAGAATTCCGGCAACGAGGGTCGCTGCCGTCCACACCTCTGCTCCGAGCGTTCTTCTATTCCTTAAACATATAACCGCGGCTACGCACGGTAATGATATGCCGCGGGTTGCGCGGATCGGCTTCAATTTTCTCGCGTAACCACCGAATGTGCACGCTCACGGTCTGCTGCTCGCCTTCAAAATCATAGCCCCAAACTTTATCCAGCAGCGTTTGGCGCGTAACCACACGCCCATTATTGTCCATCAGGACGTGCAAGAGCGCAAACTCCTTGGGAGCCAGCGACACTTCTTTGCCACGCACAACCAATAGCTGACGCGACGGATCCAGCACGATATCGCCAAGCGAAATAGCGTCATCTTTGCCTTGACCCGAGAGCGGCTGCTGCCGGCGCAAGCGCGCTTTGACGCGTGCCAGAAATTCGTGCAGGGCAAAGGGTTTGGTCACATAATCATCAGCGCCGAGTTCGAGCGCCAAGACTTTATCGATCTCTTGATCTTTTGCGGTAAGCATGATGATGGGGACCGAACTCGTCTTGCGGATCTCTTTGCACGCCTCGATACCGTCTAAGACGGGAAGCATGATATCGAGCACGATCAAGTCGGGTTGCTCGCGCGCTGCCATCGCGATCGCCGTACGTCCATCGCTTGCCGTGCAAACGGTGTAACCGCTTCGCTCTAAATTGAACCGCAACGTCTGAAGAATAGCCGACTCATCGTCAACCACCAAGATCTTCTTGTTGCTATCGGGGTTCGTGAACGTCCCGCGGGACTTCATCTCCGGCAATGGATTCATAGAATTTGGCGACCGCGCTGTAATCGCGGGCTCCGTCTCCTTTGGCAGATTGGGCCGTGTATGTTTGGTAGGCCAGTGCCGACGCCGGCATGGGCATCTTCATCGCGCGCGCCGCTTCAAGGGCCGCGTTCAAGTCCTTGCGTAAGAGGTCCAGCGCAAAACCCCCTTCAAAATTCCGCGCGAACCACGTCTTTGGAAGCCAATTTTCCAGGAGATAATTTGAACCCGTCGCCGTTGCGATAACTTTACGAACGGCCCTGACGTCCGCCCCGGCCTTTTGGGCAAACATGAGGGCTTCGGCATTAGCGACCATGATATTGGCAATCATAATCTGATTTACGAGCTTTACCGTCTGTCCCATGCCCACCACTCCCAGGTGGGTTGGCGTTCCCATCGTTTCCAGCAGTGGCTGCACCTGAGCGAAGTCCTCATCGGAGGCCCCCACCATAATCGTGAGGGTTCCGTCCTTGGCCCGGGCTGGCCCGCCGCTCACCGGTGCATCGACCAGATGATGGCCGCCGCTCTGTAGTCGCTGCGCGAAATCCCGGCTTGCGACTGGCGAGATCGTAGACATATCAATGATGTAGATCGAACGAGCCGCCCCTGCGGCCAGACCGCGGGGGCCGAACACGACCGACTCAACCTGTGGAGAATCCGGGACGCAAATAACGACCGCATCGCTCGCGGCGGCGACTGCCGCCGGATCGGCTGACTCAGTCACCCCATCGCCAATCAGACGGTCGAGCGCCGCCCGATTTTTGTGGGCGCATGCGTTGATCCGATAGCCGGCGCGCAAAATGCAGCGCGCCATATGCTCGCCCATCGTCCCAAGGCCAACAAAACCGATCGTACTACCGGATTTCATACTGCGCTGCCAATTGAACTGAGTACGCCAACCTCCCTGCGAAAGGGACTGTGTGGCACAAATCAGCGCCTTTATCAAACTCTCGCGATTGAAATTTCTCACCGGCGGCTTTTTAGGTGTTGCCCTAGGCGCGATCATGGCGCATCGCACGACCGGTGCCTATCTTTGGCCACCCATCTTTGCAGCCCAGACCGTGGTCACCGCGTTGCAGTTGATGACGCACTACAGCAACGACTATTTCGATCAGGCTGCCGATGTTCTGGCGATACGCACGCCATTTTCCGGAGGCAGCGGTGTGTTCGCGCGCAAAGAACTTGCGCCCGCGGTGGGGCTGCTGGCTGCACAAAGCTGCCTGTTGATCGGATTGCTCGTCCTCTCGCTTTTTGCGGCAAGGAACAATTGGATCGTCGTTGGGCTTGGTGTCTTGATTGCAACGCTCGCCTGGTCGTACTCATCGCCGCCAATGCGCTTGCATTCCCGCGGGCTAGGTGAATGTACGACCGCACTTATTGTTGGTACGCTCGTGCCGTTGCTTTCGTTTGCAGCCGCAAGCAACTCGCTCAGCATTGTGGCATGCCTTAGCACACTTCCGGCCGCGTGCGCGATGTTCATC
>JALYIF010000052.1 GCA_030775925.1 Vulcanimicrobiota bacterium
CGCGCGTACTGCGATAGAACGGCGTTATTTTGAAGGAAAGGTCGGTACCCGCGACTTGCCGTTCCAGCGACAAATCGTAGTTGTAGGATACGTCCGGACGGATCGGATGCTGCGGCGTATTGAACCCATACTGGAGAAAGTTCGAACCCAGGAAGGATGCCAGATCGTTTTGCGTCGTGTTGTATTGCACCCAAGACGAGTTCTCGGGTCGCGCATAGACGCCAAACGAACCACGGTACACGGTGTTTGGGCTTGCCTGATAGGTGAAACCAAGGCGCGGTTGGACGACGGTGTCCGATTGCGAGGCAGCATTTGCATTTACAAGCGCATTCGGGCTGCCGGCCAATCGCGTCATTCCGGCCGGACAGGGGTTGAGTGCACCCGTTGCATCGTAACCGGGGTTCGTGGGCGGGCCTCCCGGCGCAAAACAATTTTCCCGGTTGTACGCATTGAAGAAAAACTGTCGTGCTGAATTTGTGGATCCGGTATCGCCCAGCAAGAATTTAAAATTCTCTACGCGTACGCCCAGATTGAGCGTGAGGCGGTCATTGGGGCGATAGAGATCCGCAATCGAGAACGCTGAAAAGCGCGGATGAACTTGGTTGAGATTCGCATGATACCCGGTTTCGGTGGCAATCCATTTCGCGCCGGCTAAAGCAGCTGGGGAACCTGGTACAAGCGGTCCGCCGGGTGTGGGCGTTCCGACGGTCCCCTGTGCAAGCCCCTTGCTGAAACAACTCGCCTGCACGCCTGCAGTCGGATTGTAGCAGAGTCCGGCGCTGTCGGCAAAGTTGGTCAACGCGATATTGCCCGAACCTGGAAACCCGCCGGTGGTGGAATAGCGTTGCAGGTTTGACTGTGTATAAGAAACGCTGGCAGAGAGCAGGTTCTTGTCGTTGAGCTGGTTCGCATAGCTCAGATTCAGCCCGAATGTGTGGTTCGGAATCTCGTAGTCCGCGACTTCGGCACCGAAGTTGAGAAACGCGCTCAAAGGCCCATCGATGAACCAGTTTGAGTACAGTGTGTACCCGTACAAACGTGCGTACGATTTGGAGTTGAAATTGCGTTGATATTGCGCTTTAAAGATGGCCACGCCGTTGTCGTTGGTATCTCGCGCATTGAGCGGGAGAATTCCGCCTGTATTAAACCCGGGCGTTCCCGGTATGTGATTCTGGGGGCCACTGGGAAAGAAATACGTTTGGAATTTTGTCGGATCGAACGCCTGCATTTGCGGACCGGTATAAACGCGCGTATCCGAATAACCGATGGGTGCGCCCCCATTAAGAGCCGTGAGGGCTGCTGGCGCTGTCGCGCCGAGATCGGTGAGCGAACTGTAGTACCCGGCTAAAATCTGGCTTGTCAGGTACAACAACTGGACATCGTCGCGTCCGTTGTCGTTCTTATGCGGCAATGCAATGTGGACGTTGGCTACAACGTCGCGGCTGGCGGTATTTGCAATGCCATACGATTGCCCCGGTGCGAAAATCGCCGGTACCGACCCATCGTATTGGAAGCTGTTGTTTGCGGGATTCGCGTTTGTCACAACCAAGGGGTAAAAGAACGAGCCCGGGTTGCTTGCGCCATTTTGCTGGTCGATGTAGCGGTAATCTTGATTGACGCCCGCAAGGCCAACGTAATAGCTGAAGTGACGGTCCGGTGATGCGCCGCCCGCTTCTGCGGACAGGCGATGGTAAAACGTTGGTGCTGCAAGCGTGGCATTTACGCGTCCAAATCCCGGAAAGGTGCCGGTTTTAATGACCTGATTGATATATCCGGCGATGCCTTGCGCGTCAGCCCCAGCGGGCGTACCGCCGGTGTACACTTGCAACTCTTGCTGCCCAAGACCCGTGAGCATGGTTTGGGGAGCGTTGTCGTATGCGCGATTGACCGGGATACCGTCGAGCTCGTAGCCGACCTGATCGATGTCGCCTCCGCGAATTGATACGCCCTGATACCAGCCCTGCTGCCCTTGTGCGACGATCGCACCTGGAACCGAGGCAATGGCGCTGTAGGCGTTATTGAGCCCGCCGGGGCCACCTAAAGCGCCCGCGGCCTCCTGCCCGGCCGTGTTCACCGAGTACACATCACTGGTGGTGCCCGGTTTGATAAGGTCCGCGGTACTCTTGGAGGTGACTCGTCCGATCTCAGTCAGCTTCTGCTTGACGAGCGAGATAACCAGAGTCTCTGTTTGATCGGCAAACACGCCGAAACCGGCTTGCGACACCGGGTCATATCCGGTTTTTTGAAAGTTGACCGTATACTCGTCCGGTGCGAGTGAAAGAAACCGGTAACCGCCGGCGGCGTCTGTCGTACTGACCGCGCTCTGCGATGGAGAGCTGGCAGTTACCGTAACGTCGGCGAGTGGCAGCCCAGTGGCCTTATCGAGGACGCGACCTTGAATACCGCCGGTCGTACCGGCTTGCCCGGCGGTCACGCCGGTGAATAGAAAAGCGACCGCGAGCAATGCGGATAAGAAACGCTGAATCAAGACATTCCCCTTTTCAAAGTTTCGTCCAGAAGCCGGACCTTATCGTAGGCTATGCGCCGGTTGCACTTTCGGTCCTCCCTACTTGCGAATTTGCACTGAACTGCCGATATGCTATAAAAGGCACAATACAGTGCCTTTTTCGACGGAGGACTGACATCGCGTGGCTTCAACCGGTATGGAACTCTTTAAAGAACGTCTTCGGACGATCGGGTGCGCCTACGTCGACTATAAGTACAATACGCTGACCATCCAGGCCAGCAAACGTGTGCCGACCACGGAGTACTATAAGAAACTCCAGGACCGCATCGTGCAGTATATTAATGCCGATCCGGTGGTTACGCAATTTTTTACCGGGTGCTCGCGGATTGACATCCGGCAGCCTGAAGAGACGGCTCAACCGGCGGAAAAGGCCCCTCAATAGGGGCCAACTCTTTTTTTTCTTGACTTATAATACTAAACAGTTTAGTATTATATTTATGGCAAACGAACCGCGGCGGTCTCGAGGGAGGCCCCGCGACCGGGGTATCGATCGACGCGTAGTGGAGGCGACCCTGAGTGTGGTGGCCGAGCGTGGCATTACCGGGGCGGCGATGGACGAGATCGCCCTGCGCAGCGGCGTTAGTAAGGCCACCATTTACGGACGGTGGCCTTCAAAAGACGCACTGTGCCTTGAAGCCATCCGCGTATTGCAAACGGCGTTGCCCATCTACCGTTCAAGCAATCCGCGCGACGACTGCGTCAAAATGCTAAGCGATTACTTGGCCATTCATGAACGCATCGTTCCGCGAATCTTGGCAGAGATTTCCGACAACGCGCAAGTCGCCGAACTTTTCGATAGCAACATCATCAAGCCGCGACGCGACCTGTGCGAAGACATCGTGCAACGCGCCATTGTTGGCCGCCAGCTCCGTGCACAGACTGACGTTCAGTTGGCTGTCGACTTGCTCATTGGCCCGGTTTTTTACCGCCGCTTAATCAGCGGTGCATCGACGCCCGACAAAGCGTTGCCGCACCGCATCGTAGATGCCGTATGGTCGGCATTCCAAGCCCCCTAGTTTCCACTGGAAGGAGTCCTTATGTTCATCGTTACGCTGCTCGTGCTTACCGTTTTTCTCTCCTACACGCTCGCCGGTGCCGCACAAGATGCATCGGTCCTCGAACTGCCCGTGTATCCGCAGCGCGGGCCGCAATCTTATAAAATGTTTGCGCGGGATTTGATCTTGAGCAACCGATTCTGGATCTATTTGGTTCTCGGCATTGGTATAACGCTGCTAGCGTCCACATCGCTGGCCATTGCCTTCATCATGCATGTGCGAATGAGCGCAATTGCGGCCATCGTTTTTGCGTGCATCTTCTTTTGCGCACAGCGCGCGTTTTCGGGCCATCCTGCTAAGCGCATTCGAGTGATCACAAAATTGTGCAAATTGAGCGGCGCTGCAAGCGGGCTCTTGGCGCTCGTGATTCTGCTACGGTCGTGAGGTCGTAATAATGATCGGCGTCCGACGGGGATGCGGCGAACCGGTATACACCGGGCGGGGGCTCGCAACCGGTTCGGGCGTGAAAACCCGTATCGGCCTGCCTTGCGGGTGCGAACTTACGAATGGCGGCATGGTGGCGAGATCACCAGCATGTTCGACGTGCACCTCGAGCACTCGTCTTGCGGCATCATAGCTTGCTCGCGCGCCTAGCCGCCGAAGGATCGTCGCAAGTGGCACATAGACGGCTTGTAGCGAGCGAGGTTCGCGAATACCAACCCGAATTCGGACTTCACTCGAGCCTCGAGTGATAATCATGGTCCCGCCGGAGTATGCGATCCGGTCCGCAATCCGCGTGATGTAGGGCGCGATGGGCGCCTCGATCCGCCCCTGCAAGACGTAGGGCTGATTATAGGATTGCAACGGCGCCCCGTTGAGCATGATGGCGATTGGAATCGCCGCTGGTGGGAAAATCACGGTCGATGAACGATATACCGCATCGGTGAAACGACTCATCTTAGCCTTCCGGGAGGCCGGCCTCCGATTCTCGCGCGATGGCTGCGCATTTCTTGCCCAAGCGATCGCCTTCAATGCGTTATTCACGCTCTTCCCGCTCGTCGTCCTAACGATCACCGGCGCTTCGTACTTTTATCCGCACAGTGAGCAGCGCGTTTTGGACTTCGTTGATACCCTGGCCCCGACGCTGCATGACTTTATCGCCGGAAATTTGAAATCGTACTTCGGCGGCCGGTTAAGTTCCGGGCTTGTCGCTGTCGCGTTTCTGATTTGGTCGGGAAAAAATCTATTTATGGCGCTGGCATATGCGCTCGACCGTGCGCTGGGCGTTCCGAAAGGCCGGCCTCTGGTTCACGATATCGCGCTCTCCATCGTCATGTTGCCGATCGTCGGGATCCTACTCATCATCGCGATGGCGCTGCCGATCCTGATTTCAGTTGTGGTCGCATTCAGCGATGTCCCGCATCAAGCGCTGGTCACTCAGCTCTTAGGCTACGCGGTCTCGTTGCTGATTGTTTTTGCACTCACAATCGTGATGTACACGTTCTTGCCAAACCGGCGCGTCGTGTGGCATTTCGCAGTGCCGGGCGCTTCCTTCGCGGCGCTCACTTGGCCGATCATGCAATTTGCGTTCGCACAATACACAACCCATGTGAACTTCGCGCACGTCTACGGTGCCCTTTCAGCACCCCTCGCGGTGCTGCTGTGGTTCTATTTGATGGGATCGATCTTTTTATTCGGCGCGCAACTTTGCGCGGGCTGGGCCCACCTTAAGGGCACCACGCCGGTCTCTGAACTCACATGAGCACGCTGCTTTTCATTCACGGCTCCGGCTGCACGGGCGATGTTTTTCAAGCGCAAACCGCTGCGTTTGCCGGGAGCCATGCACCGAATCTCCCCGGACACGACGCACCCGGAAGCGCACACACAATTTCAGATTTTGCCACCTTCATACAAAGCTACATCGTCGCACACGGACTGACTCGAGTTGTCTTGTGTGGGAACTCGCTGGGCGGCGCCGTTGCCCTTGAAGTTGGGCTACGAAACGATGCCGCGGTATCGGCCATCGTTGTGCTTGGATCGGGCTGCCGCCTCAAAGTTGCCCCGGCATTTCTTTCGGGATTGGAACACAACTTTGAGCAGACCGCGCGACAACTCGCCGGGTTTATGTTTGCGGACGCGACGCCCGCGCGCACTGAAGAGATCGTCGCGAGCATGATGCGCGTCGGCAAGCCTCAGACCTTAGCGGACTTCGTAGCATGCAACGCCTTTGACGTTTGTGACCGTCTACCCGAACTTTCGCTGCCGGTGTTGGCGATCACCGGCGAGCATGACGTGATGACTCCGCCCAAATTTGCCACATCGCTCGCAAGCCGGGTTCCAGCCGGGGATGTGCGAATAATTCCGGGTGCCGGCCATCTCGTCATGATGGAGCGGGCCGCCGAAACGAACGACGCCATCAAAAACTTCGTTCAGCAGGTAGGCTAACCACTGAAAGGACCTTACTTCGTGCGTCGTCCCCTTGCCGTTTTTGCTCTGTTAAGCGCCGTGGCGTTGATGGGTGCCGCCCATCGCGGGCGTCCCGCCGCCTCGCCCGCTCCGACCCCTTCCCCGACGCCCACAGCGTCCGCAGCGCCCATAGCCCCTGTCGTGGTTCTGTACCCGTTTACCGTAAACGGCGACGCAGACAAGAACGCCGGCAACAAAATGGTCACCCTTTTCGCCGCGCAAATGACTGCCTCCGGAGGGTTGATCGTAAAGCCAGTTCCAGCGGTCCCAGTGCAGCGCGCCGATTACCTGACCAATGCGCTGAAGAATGGCGCGGATTATTATATCTCCGGATACATGACGCCGCTTGGCGACGAGGTGGCCCTCGTCGAACAAGTGGTCAGCACGAGCAGCGGCGCGATTGTGTGGTCGAGTACGGCCACAGTGCTAACCTACGGCGACGCGCTGACGCAAGCAGACACCATTAAGAAGGTCGTGATCGGCCATGCCGGCCGGGTTGAAGCGTCTTATAAACAGCAACAAGCACTGGCCACGCCCCCGCCCGGTCCGGCGAACGGGGCTCAAACCAGCATTGGCAGCATCCTCGGCCTGCTCCACCGCAGTCACTCCGGGCCCGCGCCCCGGCCAACGCTCGCGCCGGATAAAAAGCCCGCTCGGATCATACTTGTTGTCGGTCATGACGATACAGCCAACGCCTTAATCCAGGCCCTCGAGGGCATGTACCGGGTTACACACTCCGCGACCGTCACTCAAAACGTCGCAGCCGATGCCCACACCGTCTGCGGATCCATCACCAACGCGACCATCGCCGAGGCCCTTGCCCGGACGGAGTTCACTAAGAGCCTGCCCCGGTATAGCTTGAACGTTGTGACGCTGCGCGTATACCGCTGCGATGGCTCGATCCTTTTCCAAAAGACCGCACGCGCGAGTTCGCTTGGAGATGCAATGGATCAAGCAGTTGGTGCATACATCTCGGCCCACCCAAGCAACGGGTAAGAACGTTTAGGTTGCTAAGAATCGGGTACGGAAACGGTCATGCAGTGGGTCTTGAATACGCGGGACCTTCGCACGATTGCGCAAACCCGCAGAGCGATTGCC
>JALYIF010000053.1 GCA_030775925.1 Vulcanimicrobiota bacterium
GCGCATCTTCGATGAATTCCGCAGAAGCCGCGCCGCCGATGGTGTCGAGGAGCTCCGCCGCTGTTTTCACCGAATGCTTTTGCTGCCAGAGATGATCGAGAAACGTCTTTTCATCGACCTCCCGGTACTTCGGAATACTTTGCCAAAATTCGCCCTGGCGAATATTGGTATGCTCCATCGTGGACGCGGGGGCGGCCGGCTTCTTATGAACGATCGGGCTCATCGCAGCTCCTTATTGGCTCGCATACCGTTTTGAAAAGTATGCGTGGATGTGCGGATTGTCGCGCAAGGTTTGCAGCGCGATGTCGGCGTGCCCTTTGGCATATCCGTTCCCGACAATCATGGTGATGTCTTTACCCACGCCCTCGGCGCCCAGCGCCGCAGCCGTGAACGAAGTTGCCATCGAAAAAAAGTAGACGATTCCATCTTCTTTCGTGCAAAGAATTGAACTGAGTTCGGTCCCCGCCACATTGACGCAGTTAACGGTGAGGTCTGCGAGGTCGGGAAGCACCTGAGTAATCTTGGCATGGACGGCACATGCATCGCGTGCGTCAACTTCAAGCAAGTGATCGACGAGATTGTGTTCGAGCAACAGCTTTGCCGATTCAGTGCCGGCATCGGGAACAATGCCGACCACTAAACCGGCCGGGCCCGTGCGAGTCTTGGCTTGAGCGCACGAGAGCATGCCGGACTTGCCGTCAGCGCCGATGATTACCACCGATGAGCCGGCTTGCGTCATGCGCCGCACTTGCGCTGGAGCACCCGCAACATCTAAGGTTGCAAGAGCGACTTCGGTGGCGATGTCGGGTGGAAGCTTTGCCCAAATGCCGCTCTGGAAAAGAATGGCTTTTCCGCGAATCCAAATGCGTCCCGTAACCACATCGACATCGGTGATCGCCTCAATCCAAAGTGGCGTGAGGGTCAGCGAGACGAGCGACGCGATCCGGTCACCCGGCGCAAGGTCGATCTTTCCGCGCAACGATTCGCCGATCTTAAGCACGCGGCCGATAAACATACCGCCGCTGCCCGTTACCGGATTGTGCTGCTTTCCGCGTTCTTTAACCGTGTTTGCGATATGGGCGGCAATTCGCTTCGGATCGGCCTCGCAGGCTTCACTAATTTGACGGAAGGATGCCGAGTCGATATTGAGCGCTTCAACATCGCACAAAATCTCGTTTTCGAAAGCGATTGGCGTGTTGTCAATTTTATCTGCGCTTTGCGGTAGCGCACCAGCAGGTTCGATGACGCGGTGGCTGCCCAAACGATCCAATTGGCGATTAAACGCGATGCTCATCGTACCGAAATACCGCCGCGCTCGAAAGGGGTCGAGAGCACGATTGTGGTCTTCGTGCGGGCCATGCCCTTCACCGATTTTAAACGGGACAACAAGTCGTCGAGATGCGCGGTGGAGCGCGTCATGACTTTGAGCACAAAAGATTCCTCGCCGGCAACACTGTGAACCTCAACAACTTCGGGGAAATCGGCGAGCGTACGGGTGAATTCATCGTAGCTGCAATCGGGCGCTGTAAAACAGCTGACCAAAGCATTTAATTCAAGCCCGAGGCGACGGCCGTCAAGCTGCGCTGCATACCCACGGACGTAGCCACGCCCTTCGAGCCGCTTGACCCGGTCGTGAACGGCCGGAGGTTTGAGCCCGACCAGAACGCCCAATTCGGCAAAGGTCGAGCGCGCGTTGCGTTGCAGCGCGTCGAGGAGCCGGAGATCGAGATCGTCAAGGTCGTCTGTGAGCAGTACCATATTTGCCTAAAGTGAGGGTTGACCCAAGATATATTCGGGAGTCCAAGAGTAACACGCCCCATTCATTCGGCGCAACCCTCCAGGCGCATGAAGCGGCCAGGTGGGGGGCAAAAGGGCCTACCCATGCGTATTTTGAGTGTCCTATTCGCGGCAGCGCTGATTTCCGGTTGCGCGCGCTCGGGGGCGCCGGTCTCACCGCGCGAGCCCGGAAGCGTCCGCTTCGACATCGCGGCCGATCCGGCAAATCTCAATCCGCTTTTTGCCCATCAAGATGCTGCCTCGGTGGAGTTGCAACTCGGACGATTGGCCTTCGAGCCCTTCATCGATCTCGACGAGCATGGACGCCCCCAGCCGGCGTTACTGTCGGTGATTCCCTCGCGCAGCAATGGCGGGATCTCCCCGGATGGGCGTACGCTGACCTTTCATCTGCGTCAGGGTGTGAGGTGGAGCGACGGGGCTCCGGTGACTTCCGCCGACGTGCTGTTTACACTGCGCGCCATCCTCGATAAGAAAAATCCGGTGCGTTCACTTGCGGGTTACGAACTCATCGATCGTGCGAGCGCCCCATCACCCGATGCAGTCGTCTTTCATCTATCCAAGGCCTGGGCTCCCGCGGTGCAGACGCTCTTCTCGTACGGCGTCACCTCGCAGTTTGTATTGCCAAAACACATTTTAGAGAAGCAACTTCCGCTGGCTCAAGCAGCGTTCAATGCAGCGCCGCTGATTGGAGACGGGCCTTTCACATTTCATGCTTGGCAACGCGGGGAGAAAATTTCCTACGTCGCCAATCCGCTCTATTGGCGCGGTGTGCCGACAGCAAAACGCCTTGATATTCGCATTATTCCGGATCCCTCAACGAACTTAACGTTACTTTCGTCCGGCGAGCTTGATTGGAATTTGATTGCACCTGCGCAGCAGGCAATGTTAATCAAAAATAAGGACATTGTGTATCGCACCGTCCCAACGGCGACTATTGCCGGGATCGCGATGAATCTCAAACACGCGCCCTTAAACGATGTTATGATCCGGCGCGCGATCGCTATGTCCATTGATCGGGAAGCCATTAGCGCAAAAATTACTCTTGGAAAATATCCAGTGACCAATAGTGCGCAGCCGAAATTTTCGTGGGCCTACGATTCACAAGTGGCTCAGCCCGGATACGATCCAACGCGTGCGGATGCCATCCTCGATGCCGCCGGCTGGAAACGCGGCCCGGGCGGCGTGCGTGAAAAAAACGGAAAGCCGCTCGCACTCACCTACGTTCAATTTCCTGAAACAATGACCGGCGTGCGGGCGGCGACCGTAATTCAAAGTGACCTTCGAGCCCGCGGCATCGATATCGAAATCAAATCAATTAGTAATGCACAGCTCTTCCTGCCGTCGACGCAAGGAGGCACGCTCACGAGCGGCGCGTACGATATGGCGTACGTCCCGTGGACCATGGGTTCGGATCCCGATGACAGCGCATTGGTACAATGCCATGGCGCCTCCAATTACATGCGCTATTGCAATCCAGTCGTAGATGCCCTTGAAGAGAAGGCGCTTGTATCGGGAGACCAAGCGCAGCGCAAGCAGTTGTACTCGCAGATTGCGCGTCAGGTCGCAAAAGACGTCCCGATTGTCTACTTGTTTAATGCGCAGTACGTATATGCGTACCGCGAAGCGCTGGGCGGCTTCTCTCCGAACGCGTTTGTGCCCACCTGGAATGCTGCGCGTTGGAGCATCCGCTAGCAGGCACTCAAGGTAAAACTTTGGCTTGAGGTACCGGCCGTCTATCCGTTCGCTTCGGCGCATAGTCGATACTTGGAAAGTATCATGGTCAACCATCACGCTTCGAGAACCCGTCTGACGCTGGGGATTTTTGCCCTCGGCATTTTATGTGCTGCTTGCGGCGGAGGTGGCGGACGAACAATTCCCGCACCTTCCACCGCGCCAAGTGCGGTACCGACACTCTCACCGACGCCCAGACCAACGGCCACGCCCTCGCCGACGGCTACGCCGGCACCAACCGCCCCGCCATCGACCGGCCCGACC
>JALYIF010000054.1 GCA_030775925.1 Vulcanimicrobiota bacterium
GGCCTAAGCTCGATATCAATTTGCACGATGCCATCGGTCGAAAATGGCAACTCGGCACCGTTCAAGTTGATTTCATGCTACCGCAGCGCTTCGACTTAAAGTACCGCGGTAGCGACGGTTCCGACCACGCACCAGTGATGATTCATCGCGCGCTTGCAGGCTCCATGGAGCGCTTCTTCGGCGTGCTCATCGAGCATTTCGGGGGCAACTTCCCCGCATGGATCGCGCCCTATCAAGCCGTGATCGCACCCATCTCCGAGCACCAGGTCGAATACGCGCAGCAAATCGCCAAAGAACTGCGTGCTCAGGGATTTCGAATTGAAGTCGATGAGTCCAATGAAAAATTGGGGTACAAGATCCGTCATTGGAAGACACAGAAAGTTCCCTACATCGTGGTAGTCGGAAAAAGCGAATTGGCGGAAGGTACGGTCAACGTGAACGAGCGCGGCGTCGAAGAGAAACGCCCGTCAATCACAGTCGCCGAATTTGCTGCCGAACTACGGGCCAAGGTTGAGGAGAAACGATGAAACGCGCACAACGCGCACTGGCCGTTGCCTGCATGCTTCTCACCGTGGCGTGCCAGGGCAGCTTTGGCTCAGGTCCTCAAATTCCGGGTACCCTAACGCCGGGTGGAAACGGCGTTCCCACCCAGCAGCCGGTGACGAACGCATCTCCGGGTGCGCAAAGCAGCCCGGGAGCGACACAAGCGCAGTCATTTTCGCTCGCGGATTCTGTAAAAGGCATTCCCTGTCCGGAAAGTAGCGGTTTTGGGTGCACGCTTCGATTTAACATGCCGGCTCCAAACCCGAGCCCGAACGCAAGTCCCGCAAGCAGCGCAAAACCGGGCAAAGCAACAGTGACGCCTTCGCCGAGCCCCAGTCCGTCGCCAAGTCCTACTGCGTCGCCAAGTTCCGATGCATCGGCAAAGGCCGGCGCATCAGCGCAGCCGAGCGCGAGCCCCAGCGGCGCAACCGTTGAGTTACAAATGACTGCGCTGCCGAATGACGCGCCGAAAATGGTCATTACTAAGAAAGGCGCCCCGGCAACAAAAGCGCTCGTTCGCATCTCGCTGATTCCGTCAGATGACTTCACGCTGGACGGACCCGCCGAGGCCGTCTTCACGTTGCCGAAGGAAGAAATTCCGAACCGCGGTTTTGCCATTCAGCTTTTTGAGGACACCGTTCACAAAAAGCATCACGAACTCAGCGCGCTGTTCACGCTGGCGAAATCCACCATCGATAAACAGAAGCTCACCTTCGATTTCTTACCGCCGAAGATGACGCTGCCAAAAGGCCATCACTATTTTATTATTCTCTACGGTGATGACCGGCCGAACTCGACGCCCGCACCCTCGGGAAGCGGCTCACCAACGGCAGACGCCAGCCCTCCGAAAGGCCCCGGCATTACCCCGCCAGCGGATCCGATGAGCCCATCGGCGGCACCCGTTGCTACACCCCGCACGCCAGTGTCCCCCGGGCCAACGGCTTCGCCGAACGATCCGTAGCACATGAATGCATGGACGGCTCTGCGCGACCTCACGCATGCGCAGCGAAGCACCTTCATTGCAAGCTTTCTGGGATGGACGCTCGATGCGTTCGATTTCTTCTTGGTTACCTTTGTGGTTTCACAACTTGCAAAGGACTTCGCGCACACCATTCCGCAGGTGCTTTTTGCCGTAACGGTCACGCTAATGTTACGGCCGGTGGGCGCGCTGATCTTCGGTTACTTCGCCGACAAATACGGGCGACGCGTTCCGCTGATGATCGATATCGCACTCTTCTCGCTGATCGAACTCGCAACGGCGTTCTCACCGAATTTTACAATCTTTATCGTGTTGCGCGCGTGTTACGGAATTGCCATGGGCGGAGAATGGGGGCTGGGCTCGGCCATGGCGATGGAGATTTTACCGCAGGAACGCCGTGGACTTTTTTCCGGCATTCTCCAGGAGGGATACGCGCTCGGATTCTTGCTAGCCGGCGGCGTATTTTACGCGATGTCGCATTTCTATCCCGACCATACGTGGCGAGCCATGTTCGTAGTGGGCGTGCTTCCGGCGCTGCTGGTCTTCTTCATTCGCACGCACGTACCGGAGTCGCCCGCGTGGCTCGCGCAACGTGCGAAGCCGTTCCTCACGAACGCCTTGAACTCAACCCATGGGTACGCTTTTGTTTTGCTGCTTGCGGGCGCTGTCTTCTACCTGACCCTAACGTTTGCGCCCGCTTCTACATGGTATGGATTGACGGCCGCGGTGCTAATTGTCGTGGCCGGCTTTGTGTTCTTTACCAAGCGAGGAGCCGGGCAAGAACAAGCCGACTGGCGGCTGTTCCTGTACGCGGTGTTCCTCATGGCAGCATTCAATTTCATGTCGCACGGTACGCAAGATCTCTACCCGACATTTTTGCAAAAGCAGCACGGCTTTGACCCGCACGGCGTCTTTGTCATTAATACCATTGCAAACATTGGCGCCATTATCGGCGGCATCACGTTCGGCGCCTTTTCCCAGCGTATTGGGCGGCGTCGCGCTATTGTGATGGCTGCGATTTTGGGCATCGCGATGATTCCGCTTTGGATCTTCTCCCAAACGCTCGTCATGCTGGCGCTCGGCGGATTCGCCATGCAGTTCATGGTGCAGGGCGCTTGGGGCATCATTCCTGCGCATCTGAACGAACTCTCGCCGGCGGGCGCTCGCGGGACCTTTCCCGGCTTTGTGTATCAGTTCGGTAACTTTTTATCCGCGGGCGCTGCCCAGCTAGAGGCGCACTTTGCCGCGCGGTATCCGCTCTCAACCGGCGGTGCGGACTATGCGCATGCAATGTCGATTATTGCCGTGATCGTGTTTGCAGCCGTCATTGTGTTCACGCTTATCGGGCGTGAAGCACGCGATGCCCACTTGACGCAGGCGTCTGCGACCTAAACGATGCTGCTTTTAGGAATCGAAACCTCCTGCGATGACACGGCGACCGCCGTCGTGCGCGACGGACGCGTTGTTCTCGCAAACGTTTCTACCAACCAAGACGCCTTCCACGCAAAGTATGGCGGCATCGTGCCGGAGATCGCCAGCCGCCAGCACGTGGCACTTCTATCTGCGGCAATGGAAGACGCGTGCGAACGCGCCGGCATTCACCTCGATGAACTCGATGGGATCGCCGTTACGCGAGGGCCCGGTCTTATTGGCAGCCTGGTTGTCGGAGTTGCATCGGCAAAAGCGCTCGCGCTCGCACTAAACCGGCCACTGTACGGAGTCAATCATCTGCACGGACATATTTTCGCTCCGTTTCTCGATCGCGACGAGCTCCCCGAGTATCCGTTTTTGGCATTGCTGGTGTCCGGAGGGCATTCTCAACTCGTACGCGTCCGCAGCGCGATCGATCTGGAGGTCATCGGCCGGACGCGCGATGATGCCGCTGGCGAAGCTTTTGATAAGACCGCTCGATTGCTCGGACTCGGCTTTCCCGGTGGACCCCAACTCGATGCACTGGCCCGAGGTGGTAATAACAAAGCAATCGCCTTTCCGCGGAATCGAGCGGAACCTCCATCGCTCGACATGTCGTTTTCCGGCGTAAAAACGGCCGTGCGTTATTTTCTTGAATCCGCGGCTGGGAAAGAAGCCAGTCACGCCGATGTGGCCGCCTCGTTCCAAACGTCGGTCGTTGATGTGCTTATGGACCGCGTCGGCAAAGCATGGGAACGCGAGCAATTTACTTCCGTTGTCCTCTCGGGCGGCGTCGCTGCCAATTCCGAGCTGCAGTCCGTCATGCAAACGTGGGGAAAACGAAACGGTGTCCCGACCTTTATTCCGCCGCCCAAATACTGCACAGACAACGCAGCAATGATCGCTGCGGCCGCACACTATCAGGGCGACCATGTAAAGGCCGATCCGCTCGTGCTCTCCGCCGATCCGAATCTTCCGTTTTCGCTCTGACTCGCTTCAGGCACGCTCGTAAAGCCAGCGCCGGATAGCGCCCAGCAATACTTGATGTTCTAAGGGTCGCAAGCGATTCATAATCGAGGCTTCATCCTCTTGCGCGCCAGTCGCGAGCGGCTTACGAACCAGAACCGAGCCGCGATCGGTGTCGCAACTCACCCGGTGCGCTGATGCACCAACCCACGGAGAGCGATCTTTTAACGCGTCTTGAATAGCATGCGCTCCCCGGTACGCGCGAATGGTTGCACCATCCGGCATTCCAACCACGTCCCGCGTTTGATCGAGCGGTAAAAACGCGGGGTGAATGTTGATCATTTCTGAAAAATGCGAGACAAATGGTCTCGAGAGGAGATGCATCCAGCCCAACAACAACACAAGCTGGGGACGGGTCTGTTCGACCGCATGCAAGAGCCGGGCATCATAGGCCTCGCGAGATTCGACCGCACGATCCCATTCCACCACGACACGGCTCGCAACGCCCGCCCGCTCCGCACGCGTAAGAGCAAACGCATTGGGATTATTCACGATTAGCGCACCAATCTCAAGTGGCAGGCCCGCGTTCAGTGTTGCATCCAGGACCGCTTGGAAATTCGAGCCGTTACCAGA
>JALYIF010000055.1 GCA_030775925.1 Vulcanimicrobiota bacterium
GCTGCAAGCCTCGGTCCCGTCCGGGCGGACTGGAATAACAAAATAGCGCAACTCAGAGGTGCTGTCCCAAACGTGTATCCGAATATTTTCAGCGAGATGCACACCGAATTCCGCGAGCACGCCACGGGGATCGAGCACAACGCGGGACCGATATGCTTCGCTTTTATACCACTTGGGAGACGGACCAAGAAAGGCGATTGGGTAACACGAGCACAGCGTGCATACAATGATATTGTGTACGTCTACCGTGTTCTCAACGGCGCGAAGCTTCACCGGAGCCCAATGACTCATATCGATACCCAACTCCGTTACAGCGGAGGATGCATCGGCTAATAGGCGCTTCTTATACTCCGGATCTTTCCAAGCCCGCGCAATAACAGCAAACGCATTGGCCGGTTTGGCATGCAGTAAGAAACCCTCAACGGTTGCATCGAGCTGTTCCTCGGTAACCAAGCCGCGTTCGCTCAATGCGGCGATAAGCGTCTTCACTCTATTGGAGAGTTGCGCGCTCTGCTCATGATCGTGCGCGTGCTCGCTCATACCGGTTCGAGATAACTTTCGTACAGATCAGCCATGATCGTCTCCCCTGCACTAGCATCCTGGCCCCAGACGCTTGAGGCTTTAAATGCGACGGTATAGACGGGCTGTTGGGCTTCGTACCGGCCGCGGGCGCGATCATCCGCAAATGGCAGTGCGCCGATGACCTCCACCACTATTCCGTGCTTTCCTCGCAGATAATTTGGAAGGCGGGTATGGCCGGTTGGGTTACCGAGCCGTGTTTTCACATGCTGGCCGAGCGTGAAGCTGCCAAGGTTCATGCCAGGATGCCCTTGTCTTTCAACACGGTTTCGATCGCGTGCAGCCAACGCTCGTAATAGGATGCGTCGAGGTACGCCGAGGGTTCCATGCGCTCAACGGCGGCCCGAAATTCTTCTAAGCTATAGATTTCTTGCTTGAGCATGAGCCGATTGAGCGCGAAAACGCGTGCTTCCCATTCATGGTGGAATGCGATGCCGTCGTCGGCCGTCTCGATGTTGCCAAATCCACGCATCCCGCCCACATCGTGCATCTTCGTCATGCGCGATGGATCCGCAAGCTAATGGACGAGCTTGACCGAGACCGTCGCGGTCGCAAGCGGGTCCGCGTGCACATGGTCGGAGACCGTTTGGTAGCCATTGATCTGGACAACGTAATCGACGTCCCCGCTCGGAACATTCGAAAACGAAAAGCTTCCATCGCTGGCGGTTGTTGTCGTTAAGACCGTGTCGACGGTCACCGTCGCGTTGGCGACGGGTTGGTTCGTTGCGCCATCAAGCACGACACCTTTAAACGTCGCATACTTCCCGGTCGGTGGCAATTGATCGGCATTGCATGCAGCTAGCATGCAGGCCGCCATGGCCACCGCGAGGATGCGCGAGATCTTCATGAGTGCTCCGTTCTAGTTATGGCGCCAGCTCTTCTTTCATTTCGTCAGCGCACTTTGTATGCCCGCAGTGACAGACGATTGCCTCCACGTCTCCCTTGCCACCGTTTTTGCAGTGATCGGCGCATGCGTCGCCTACCATAGCAACCTCGCAGACGCAGGCAAGGTTCGAACAGCGTTGATTATCCATGGCTCTAGTGTACCCGCGCAGGCAAGCTCCACACCTGCGCTGAAGCCGCCGAAGTCCCATTCGGAGGTATTCTTGACGACGACGATGTCCGCGGACCCCAAAACGGGCCCGGTCTATTTTGAAAACGCTTTGCAGGCCATTGGAAACACCCCCCTCATCCGCCTTAATAAGGTGACCGACGGGGCAGAGTGCCTGGTTCTGGCCAAGGTTGAGTACGTCAATCCAGGCGGGAGCGTGAAGGACCGCCCGGCAGTCGCAATGCTCGATGAGGCCGAAGCCAAGGGCTACCTTAAACCAGGCGGCACCATTGTGGAGCCGACCAGCGGGAACACCGGCTCGGGCCTTGCGATGGCGGCTGCGATCCGTGGCTACCGTTGCATCCTGGTGATGCCCGACAAAATGTCGAGCGAAAAGATCGACCTCATCCGGGCTTACGGCGCTGAGGTTGTTGTCACGCCAACGAATGTCCCGAATGATTCCCCGGAATCGTATTACGGCGTCGCAAACCGATTGGCACAAGAAATCCCGGGTGCTTTTCAGCCCAATCAATTTCACAATTCGGCAAATCCACTCGCGCATTACCGCACGACCGGCCCGGAAATCTGGGAGCAAACACGCGGTACGATCACCCATTTTGTAGCCGGTTTAGGCACGGGTGGAACGATCTCGGGCTCGGCTCGCTATTTGAAGGAAAAGAACTCCAAAGTTCACGTCATCGGCGCCGATCCGGAAGGCTCGATCTATTCGGGCGACATTCCAAAATCGTATGCAGTTGAAGGCATCGGCATGTCGTATCTGCCCGAGACCGTGGATATGAAGGTTATTGACGAAATGGTCCGCGTTCCGGATCGCGAGTCATTCCTAATGGCACGCCGCATCACGCGCGAAGAAGGGCTTCTCGTGGGCGGATCCTCGGGAACGGCGGCCGTTGCCGCCGTGCGTTTGGCTAAGACGCTTCCGAAAAACGCCGTGGTTGTTGTCCTCTTCCCCGATTCTGGCCGCGGTTACATGTCGAAAATATTTAATGACGAGTGGATGATTTCCAATGGATTCATCGCCGAAGGCAAACGGAAAGCCACCGTTGGCGACGTTTTGCGGAGCAAGACCCCTCTGCCCCCAATGATCACGGTGAAAGACACCGACGTCGTACGCGACGCACTCGATCTTTTGCGGAAGTACGAGATCTCGCAAATCCCCGTCATGAAAGACGGGGAATTGATCGGCAGCATCAACGATGTGGCCGTCATGCAAGCCGTATTCGATCAATCTGATATTCTGCATAAACCCGTTAGCGAAGTCATGGGCCGGCCGTTCCCGGTGCTCGAGCAGCACGCGGATATCGATCGCGCCTACAAACTGTTGACGCTAGCGAACTCTGCGGTCGTGGTTCTCGACGAAGGCGAACCCGCCGGAGTCCTCACCCGTCAAGACATTATCTCATATCTTTCGACCAGCTCGGATCCGATCCAAAAGGCATAAGTGCAAAACATCCAACGATTTTCGACGGCCCTGCTGCTCCTTGCAGCAGCGGCCGTTTGTTATTCGCCCCAGCTCGCCGCTAAAACTCAAACAACCACTAAGACGCAACCGCCGGTTGAGGTGCGCTTTATTCCGTGTCCAATCAAGCAACATCAAATCGAAGCAGATTGGTATGCTTGTACCACGTCGGCCACGCTTCCGGTCGCAGTATACGGGTCGTACGAGATGAGCAAAACACCGGGCAGCGAGTATTTTGCGCACGTGTATTTGGATGTGCCGCGCAGCATCGATGCGCCATCCGTACGCTGGTCGGATTCAAATCATCTCGTTGCGTTTCCATCCACGAACGATACCTTCGACGGGCCGGCCCAAGCCGTGGCAGCCCCGGGGTATCAACTGCTGTTGCCCAGCCTTGACGCTCACAAGAATTCGCGTAGCGGGCGCACAACAATCGTCGCCACGATCTCCGGATCGATCAAAAAAGTCATTCGTTTCCCGGCTATCGTGTATCAGACGATCCGCATGGGCTGTTCAGGAGTTACGCAAGGCCCGGGAGCGGCGTTCGCCACGCAGGACCGTAGCGCACCCGCGACCTCGGCGCAAACAAGTGATCTCTACGTCACCGGCCCGGCGCAAGCGCAGGCAGGCATTCCCGAATCATCGGGCTGTCCCGCTGCATTTGCAGACAGTTCGAACGACTCCGTCCTGCATTTTCCCGCCGGCGGCATCCTCGTTAAGACCGACCGTTTCGACAGGCTCGCTGTGACGCAATGGAAAGCTGACCGGACATCGATATCGCTTTCCGATATTAAAGATCCCGCGTTGCTCTTCAAGACGCGGCAGGGATTGATCGCCAAACTCCTCATTCGCGCCCTCGCGCCCGGGCGGGTTGCCGGCGTTTACGAAACCGCAAACAGTCATGGAGTGTTTCCGTATTAGTATGAAGTTCTCAACCAAGGCCATTCACGTTGGGCAAGATGCCGATTCCGCCACGGGCGCCACAATCGTCCCCATCTATCAAACCTCCACCTATACGCAAGAAAAGGTGGGCGAGCACAAGGGATTCGACTATAGCCGCACCGTGAACCCGACTCGGGTAGCGCTCGAGGCACAATTAGCTTCGCTTGAAAATGCAGCCTACGGCTCGGCGTTTTCGAGCGGAATGGCGGCCACATCTGCGGTTCTGAATCTGCTCTCGGCGGGCGATCACGTCGTGGTTACTGACGACTTGTACGGCGGAACGTACCGTCTGTTTTCAAAAGTGCTCGCGCGCTACGGTTTAGAATTCTCGTACGTCAATATGTCCGACCTTAGCGCAGTCAAAGCTGCGATCAAGCCGAACACGAAAATGTTTTGGATTGAGACGCCTACGAATCCAATGCTCAAGCTCATCGACATCGCCGGCGTCGTTAAATTACGCAGTGCCGGCCAAATTGTGATCGTAGATAATACGTTTGCTTCACCGTTCTTCCAACAACCGCTCTCACTTGGCGCCGATGTCGTCGTGCATTCGACCACCAAGTACATTGGGGGCCATAGCGATGTAGTCGGTGGCGTGGCCGTCACCAATAATAGAGATTACCATGACGTGATTAAATTCCATCAGAATGCGGTTGGCGGCGTGCCCGGACCCATGGATGCATACCTTACGATGCGTGGTGCCAAAACACTCGCGCTTCGGATGCGCGAGCATGCGAAGAATGCCCAGGTGATCGCTGAGTTCTTGGAATCACACGATGATGTAGCGCGCGTGTACTATCCCGGATTAGCTTCGCATCCGCAACACGATCTGGCCAAACGGCAGATGAGCGGCTTCGGCGGTATGGTGTCGTTTAATCTCAAAGGGCCCGAATCTCGCGCCCTTGATTTTGCTCATCGAATGAAATACTTCGCGCTGGCCGAGAGCTTGGGCGGCGTGGAATCACTGATCTGTCATCCGGCCCGGATGACGCATGGATCCATTCCCAAAGAGCAGCGCGAGGCGCTCGGTGTGACCGATGGCCTGCTGCGCCTATCGGTGGGAATTGAAGACGTGGATGATCTGGTCGACGATCTGCGTGCGGCTCTGGCCGCAACCGTACGCGAGACAGTTTCAGCCAAGTAGCCAGCAGGAAACATAGTAGGATGGCTCTTGTGCACATACCGGTCAACGAACCCGACCGGATTGCAGCCGTACGGCGCTACGATATTCTTGATACGCCTGCGGACGGGACGTTTGATCGTGTCACGTCGCTCGCCGCGCAGATTTTCGACGTGCCAATTGTATTGGTCACGATCGTTGACGAAGATCGATTCTGGTTTAAATCGCGCCA
>JALYIF010000056.1 GCA_030775925.1 Vulcanimicrobiota bacterium
GTTATCATGTACGCGGACACGATTACGGAATCGATGGCGCGCGCCATCGGCGAAACCAAACGCCGTCGCGAGATGCAGGTTGCCTTCAATATCGAGCATGGGATCGAGCCGAAGAGCATCCGTCGCGAAGTGCGCAATATTCTCTCCATGGTCGGCGCCACTGAGGAAAATACCGCGGGCCTCGGCATTGAGAAAATTCCACGTGACGTCGCACTGAAAATGGCTGCGGATATCGAGCGCAAGATGCGCGAGTATGCAGCCAATCTTGAGTTTGAAAAAGCAGCAGCCCTGCGCGATGAGTTACTGAACTTGCGTAAAGCAATGGGCGGAAATGAATCGATTTTATTCCAGGGGCGTGCCCCGAAGATTTTCGAACACGCACTCAAGGAGCTCGTCGGCAGTTGATGAGCGAGATGAGGTAGTGGCTGCATGCATACGGCTTCGCAACTAAGCTGGTGAAGGCACTACACCTTTCGCGTATCGCCGATCAAGATGGCGTGACGCGTCTCGAAGGCACCCTGGACGCGGAGGGATTGGTTCGCGTGCACTATGACACGCGTACCGGCGCACTGCTTCGCGTGAATGGGGCTGTTGCGGGCGCATTCGACCGCGAGCATTCTTTCGCGGACGTTGAAGCAGGACAGAATTCACGCATCGAGCTGGATGTCGAAAATGCGAGCCTACCGACCAATGCGTTACCATCTGGCCCGGGCCTGGCATGGTGGTGGCTCAATTGGCGTGCAGCGCAGACACCGTCCCTGCAGGGCGAATGCGACGTCGTGGATCCCGTGGATGCTGCAGCAGGGCTGCCGGACCATTCATGGCCGCTTATCGGCCACTCGCATTTAGACGTTGCGTGGCTGTGGACGTACGCGCAGGCACAGCGCAAAGCGCTACGCACGTTCGCCATCGCGCAGAACCTGCTCGAGCGCTACCCGGAGTTTGTTTTCACACAAAGCCAGCCCCAACTCTACGAGTTCGTGCAGGGCGCGGATCCATTGTTTTTTGAGCGCTTAGTTCCGGCGATTGCGGCGGGCCGCATCGACGCATCGGTTGCAGCGCTCTGGGTGGAGAGCGATTGCAATCTTCCCTCGGGTGAGTCCCTGCTGCGCCAAATGCTGTATGCCCATGAGTATTGCACGCGCCATTTTTCAGTCGTGCCGAACTTAGCATGGTTGCCCGACTCGTTTGGTTTTTGCAACACGCTGCCGACGCTACTCGCGCACGCTGGCATTCCCTATTTTGCCACGACCAAGTTGCAATGGAACGATACGACGCAGTTTGCGCATCCGCAGTTTGTATGGCGCGGTCCCGATGGGAGCGCCGTGCTCGGTGCGGTGGTGATGGAATATGAAGGCGGGGTTGATCCCGGCCGCTTGCGCCGTGCGCGCGAGCGGAAGGAGCCGCTCGTTGCCGGTTTTGGAGACGGCGGGGGCGGCGTTACCGCCCAGATGATTGAAACGGCGCGAACGTGCGGACGGTGGATTACGCTCAAATCATGGTTTGAGCAACTCGAGCCGGCCCGCGCGAATTTGCCCGTATATGAGGATGAACTGTACCTTGAGTACCATCGCGGCGTCTATACGACCCATCATGATATTAAGGCGCGAAACGCGGCGTTAGAACGCAAGCTGCGTTCGGTTGAAGAAGCCGTTGCATGGTGCCTTGCCGTACGTGCTCCGCGCGACATCGTGGGCGCATTTCGTGCTCAGATTGATGAGGCTTGGAAAATCGTTCTGCGCAATCAGTTTCACGATGTGCTCCCAGGGACGTCGATTGCCGCGGTATACCAGGACGTTCATCAAGAATACGATATGGCGGATGCGCTTCTGGAAGGGGTGCACAAGGGAACAAAGTCCGTGCTTCCGCGCGCAGCAGCGCGCGTTGAATCGGCCGAACCGATTGGCCCGATCCAACAAGAAGATGGTCTCTTCGTTTTTAACAACGGGCTGTTGAGCGCGCAGGTTAGCCCCGCGGGAATTATCTCACATTTAGCCGGCCCGGATGGCGTGAACTCCGTCTCCCATGCAAATGTTCTAGCGCTATACGCGGACCGGCCGTCAAAATGGGAAGCCTGGAACATTGATGCCGGGTACGATAAACGCATGATGCGTCCAAAAGTTGGTCGAGCGGCAATTGTCGAAGGCGTCCTGCACGTCCCATTTTCTTACCAGCAATCGACGATGCTCATGCAGATCAGCCTGCAAGCCGGAGAGCCGTTCCTGCGGGTCGTGCTTGATTGTGATTGGCTAACCCGAAAAACGCTGCTGCGTGTGGAAAATTGGCTGCCGATTAAAGCACTTGAGGCGACCTATGGTACGGCGCATGGCACGGTTGCTCGAAGCGCTGGAGTCTCGACGCCGGCCGAACGCGCGAAATACGAAGTGCCCGGCCAACGCTTTGCGTTCGCCCGCGACGCACGCGCGGGCTTTGCTTGCATGAGCCTGGACACGTATGGCTGGAACGCGCGCAGCCTACCGAAGGGCGGTTTACGGCTTGGCCATTCGCTCTTGCGCGGTACAGCGTGGCCCGATCCGCACGCCGATGTGGGGGAGCATCGGATCACTTATGCGTTCGTGCCGCTCGGCGCGGCTAGCATTGGTGAGTTGGAAGAATATTGGGAACGGTTCGCAAACGAACCACGTGTGCGGCTTTTTCATGCGCAAGATGACGCGGTGCGCGTCGTTGCCTGTAAGGCTGCGCAGAACGGTGAGGGC
The DNA here is from genome assembly GCA_030775925.1 of Vulcanimicrobiota bacterium. Lineage (GTDB taxonomy): Bacteria > Vulcanimicrobiota > Vulcanimicrobiia > Vulcanimicrobiales > Vulcanimicrobiaceae > JACRUB01. The sequence continues at coordinate 2,718 of JALYIF010000056.1, forward strand.
GTCATTGTGCGCATTCGCGAATGCAACGGAAGTAACAGCGTTGCTCGCATTCGCTGCGCCGGGCGGATGCGCGAGGTAACGTGTGTTGACGCGCTCGAGCGCCCGCTCGGCGGGACAGTAAACATCGGCGCTGAAAGCCTCGTTGCCCCGATCGGCGCGTTCGGATTGCGCTCATTCCGCGTTCTTTTTTAACGATGCGAACAATACAGACCGTCTTATTCGACCTCGATGACACCCTGCACGACGATACGGTCGCGTACAAGTCCGCCGCCGAGGAAGTCGCACGGGAGGTGGCTGCAGAGCACAACATCGATGCGCTCAAGCTCAAAGAAGCTTATGTGGCGCAAGCCGAAGGTTTTTGGAAAAGGTTGGACGTTTCAGCGCTTTCACAAAAGCTGGAGAACGTTCGCAAAGATCTTTGGTGGGCGGCGCTGCGCGAGGTCGGCATCGAAGACGAGAAACTCGCGCATCAGTCAGCCGCCAACTATAACCTTTACCGCAAGAAATATCTTCGGTTATTTCCGGGAGCAGCGGATCTACTGCGCTCGCTTAAAGCTGCGGGAATAAAACTTGGGCTGCTGACCAACGGCTTTTCTGCGACCCACCGCGAGAAAATTGCGCTCCTTCAGATTGGCGATTTGTTCGATGCTATTTTCATTGCAGACGAAGTGGGAATGCTCAAACCCGATCCACTCTTATTTGCGCATGCGTGTACGCGTTTGCAGAGCTCTCCTTCGGTAAGCGCGATGGTTGGCGACCGGTACGAGCGCGACATCCGGGGCGCCCTTGACGCGGGTCTGTTCACAGTTTGGATGAACGTTCATGGTGAGACCTTACCGCCCGGCGCCCCGCCGCCAAACGTCACGGTGGACACGATCTTGGAAGTGCGGGCGGCACTACCGCTCGAATGAACTCGGCGGCTCGTTCATCGTTGTCTAGGGGTTGCCACAATCGGGCGTGCTTCGGCGCCAAGTAAGCGGATTAAAAGCCCCGTTGGATATTCCATTTCCGAAGTGCGCGGACGAACCGACGAACGTTGCGCGATCGGCAGCAACATTTCCCAGGACAATTTGTCCGCCCATATCGGTACCGGTAAAAAATAGAAGACTATCGCCGACGTACTTCATTTCCGCATCCATGTCCAAATTGCCGTACCACTCCGGCGTCGACAACGGCGGTACCGTGCCGTTCTGCCCGTAGATTATGAAGCCCGGCAGGTTGATATAATCGTCCCAAATGACAAGCCCACTGTCGCCGCCAAGCGCCACGTGACGGCATGCGAAGCCGCTGCTGCGAGCGCTCCCTTCGATCCAGTCACCGATAATCGGGAATCCGATATGCGGAACGTAGGGACGCCCCAACTGGACCTTGCCTGTAAACCACTCATTTTGCAATGTTCCGCGCCAGTTGTCTGCACGCGAATCGAACACGACATCGAGATCTACCGGCTTCCCATCTTCCTCTCCGGCCGGCTGGTGCAAAACGAGATGGTCCTTCTGCCAGTTGAACTGCGCGTCATACCCGTTGCTCCAAAATGTTCGTTGCGAGCGCCCGTTTTTACGGACATAGGTCTTGATCCAGATCTTCATTACGCGCTGCGTCACACCCTGAAGACTCTTCGGAGCGCCCAATGCGTCGGTGCTAATCTCGATGTTGAGCCCTACGACGCTACCGAGCGTGGTTCGTTGTTCCCAGGCGCCCGTTATCGGCCGGGGATTTGTAATTGAGGCTCCGACCGTGACGCCCACTGGAACGCTGATTGCAGCAACTACGGGAAACATGACGACTTTTTTCGGAAAAAATAGTCAACGCACCTGGAAATCTGGAATGGTTGGATGAACGTTCATGGTGCAAATCTGGAAGTGCGGGCGGCACTACCGCTTTAAAACAGGCTTCTGATTGAGCCGCCGTCGATTGCGATTGTCTGGCCGGTGATATATGCTGCACCTTGACCGCATAGGAATGCAACGGCCGGTGCAAACTCGTCCGGCATCCCGACACGGGCGATGGGGATGGTCGTTTTTGCGGATTCGTGGACCGCAGCTTCGTCGCCGTACAACTGCAGTAGGCGGTCTGTCAAGAAGCTGCCCGTCGCGATGGAGTTTACGGTAACGCCGTCCGCGGCGACCTCGATTGAAAGCGTCTTCAGAGCAGCCACAAGCGCGCTTCGAAATGCATTCGATAGAACCAGGTTCGGAATCGGTTGTTTTACCGAGGTGGATGTTAACGCGACGATGCGCCCCCATTTCGACGCCCGCATCTGCGGAGCGACGCCGTAGGCGAGTTGTAACATGCTTCGCAATGTGCCGCGATAAGCGTGGTCCCAGTCGTCGACGGTAAGATCTAAGAATGTGCCAGGTTTGGGACCGCCGCCGTTGGCAATGAGAATATCGATCGATCCGAATGTTGCCCGCACGTCGCTTAGGAGCTTTGCGATGGATGTTTCGCTGTTTTGATCAAACTCAAAGGCCTTAGCATCGTTCGCTCCTTGCGCTTTGGCCGTGGCAGCTAGCGTCTGCAGACGGCCGGTTCGCCGCGCGGCAACTGCGAGCGTTGCGCCTTCCCGCGCCAATTGCAAGGCGACGGCCTCACCCAGGCCCGCGCTTGCACCAGTGACCAGCGCCACGCGACCGCGAATTCCAATATCCATAGTGTTACCTGTTTTCTACGAGCGCAGCGATCAGTGCGATTTCGACTCTGTATTCCGCAGAGGCGAGAGTACTCTGCACCGTGGCGCGCGCGGGCGCGGTTGCCGGGGTGATCCAGCTCTCCCACACGTTGTTCATCTCATCAAAGGTCGAGATATCGGAGAGCCAAATGCTCGCCGACAAAATATGCGACTTTGAACTTCCCGCTTCAATGAGGAGCTTTTCAAGTCGCTCGAGTATCCCGCGCGTTTGTGTTGTGACGTCGGGCCCGGTAGCATCAACGTGCCCCGCAGTGTATACGGTGCCCGCATGGATGGTTGCTTGGCTCATGCGTGGGCCGGAATGAAGCCTGGTAATCGACATCGATTCTCCTACAGTTGATCAAAGGATATTGACAGCATAGGCGATCTGTGGCAAATTAGCAATATGGCAATAAAGCAAATTAGCACATCGGAGATGGAGTTGGCCCTCCGCGCGATGGCCAATGACCGGCGCCTGCTCATTTTGGAATGGCTCAAAGACCCGCGCGCGCACTTCCGCGAGCAGGTTGATGGCGATCTGGTTGACGACGGCGTGTGCGGAGTTCTTATTGCCGAGAAATTGGGTGTCAGCCAGCCAACCGTCAGCGAGCACTTGCGGGTTCTGGCGCAGGCCGGGCTCCTGCGCGGTAAGCGCATTAAGCAGTGGACCTTTTACAAGCGCGATGAAAAACAAATTAAGCTTATCAAGTCCACCATCAATCATGTAATTTAATTCTTTAGGAATCTAGGTACTATGCACCAATCCGTCCGACATTATCGCTACATGCTGCTGGATGTGTTTACCAAAACCCGTCTTGAGGGCAACCCGCTTGCCGTGTTTCCTGAGGCGCAAGGAATTAGCGATTTACAGATGCAGCAGATTGCCGGCGAACTAAACCTTTCAGAGACCGTGTTCTTGACGATTTCGCAGACTGGAGCGGCGGCGCGCGCTCGCATTTTTACGCCTCGGAGAGAACTTGATTTTGCCGGTCATCCCACAATCGGAACCGCGCATGTACTCAATCATCTTGGCGAACGCTCGGTCTCATTTGGAATCCAAGAAAATGTGGGAACCGTGCCCATCGAGGTTGCTACCGATGCTGATGGCGATCCGGTGTTTTGGCTTACGACCCCAAGCATTCAATTTTATGAAACGCTTGGCGCGGAACTTTGCGCGGAATTGCTCGGCTTGGCAACAACGGACTTGGCTTCTGCGCCGCCGCAGTTTGTTTCCGCCGGGAGCCCGTTTCTCTTCATTGCCCTGAAGGATCGGCAAGCGGTGGATCGCGCCGTACTCAATGCAGCTTGCTTGCCGAAAGCACTCGGAAGCGCCAACTCGGTCGGCACATTCGTTTTCGCGCGCACGCATTCGGATCCGGGCGGACCTTTTGACGTGCACGCACGCATGTTTGCGCCGCAGACGGGTATTGCAGAAGATCCCGCGACGGGCGGTGCGACTGGACCGCTTGCCGCGTATATGCTCGAGCACGGCCTTGCATCGCTCTCCGAAGGAACGTGCGAGTTTATCAGCGAGCAGGGAGTGAAGATGGGTCGCCGGAGCGTTCTGCGCGTGCGCGTGTCCAGCCAGGACGATGCACTAACGATTAAAGTTGGTGGCAGCGCCATCATTGTGGCCGAGGGAACATTCTTGCTGTGAGTGCATCCCTCGTGGAAGTCAACGTAGCGACAATCTCCGGCGCGCACACGTTAATAGCACCCTATATTCGT
>JALYIF010000057.1 GCA_030775925.1 Vulcanimicrobiota bacterium
ATTGAATTCAACCCAAAACGGAGTCCCGTCTTTTCGATAAATGACGAATTCATAGCCGCAAGGCTGGGTCTGGTCGATATGCTCGATAAGTCCCTTGACTACGCTCTTGTCCGTGTCAGGCCCATAGAAGAATGTCGGCGATTTCCCGTCCAGCTCTTCGGCGGTATAGCCCGTCTCGCGGAGCATGGAATTGTTTACGTAAGTCAAAAACGGCCCGCCGAGCCACGTCGGCGTGGCGTCCGTGGTGAAAATAAAATCGGTCGCTTCGTCGATGAGCGTGCGCAACGCTCGCAGTTCGCTCTCACCAGATCGGCGCTCGGTGACATCGCGTGCCAAAATGACGCGGTTCGCGTATGACCCGCCGGAATCGAATACACCGCGGCTGTGCGTTTCCATAAGGAAAGCCGAGCCGTCTTTGCGATACGCGATAAACTCCTGGAGTGAGGCTTCTTTCTTTCTAAGCGTTGAAGCAATGGTATCAATGACGATTTGGTCGGTCTGTTCGCCAAAAAGCATCTCGGTCGTCTGTCCAACGACCTCATCTTTTTCATACCCCATTTCCCGTACGAACTCTTGATTGACCGCCAAAATCTTTGGCCAGCCCTTCGGAGGGACGGTGTCATCGGTAACAATCATCATTTCGGCGGCGTCTTCAACGGCAGCCGAAAGCACGCTGAGCCGGTCGCGATCGCGCCGCAAGATGTGCAAGCGATTTTCGATCAGGTCGACCACTGCATCCGCAATCAGCCGCAGTTGCGTATGCTGCTCGCCGCTAAGCCAGCCGACTTCATGATCCATCACGCACAGCGAGCCGATAGCAAAACCGTCGCTGGTAATAAGCGGCACGCCCGCATAGAAGCGAATGTGCGGCTCGCCAATCACCAGCGGGTTGTCATAAAACCGCGGATCCTCACGCGCATCGTGGATTTCAAAGATTTCCGTATGGAGAATCGCATGCGAGCAAATCGCGTCGTCTCTGGGGATCTCCTCAACAGCGGGGCCCCCGAAGTTCGCCTTAAACCACAGGCGGTCGTCATCGATTAACGAGACAAGGGCAATAGGTGTGCCCGCGATGCTCGCGGCCAGTTGCGTAAGGGCGTCGTAGGCTGCGTCGCTACCAGAATTTAAGATGTCGTAGCGACGAAGCGCGGCGAGGCGTGCCGCCTCGTTTATCGGCTTAGGGGCGGCCGCCACGGGAATACCTCATCTTCTTTACAGTATCGGCACAATTCAGAGGCTTCCGGAGCAAGCAGGCGCGCACCGCCCCCACGAGCAAAGCGCGGAGACGATGCTCATCCTGGCGTTCCTCTTGGCCGGCATTTTGCCGCCGCTCGCCTCCCCAACTCCGGGGATTCCGACCGTTAGGCCGTCTGCTTCGCCGTCCCAGGCGACTCGGAAACCGCAAAGGACCGCCGGTCATCCCAGTCGAGGATGTCAAAAATGTTTACCAGGTCGGCATCTCGCCCCGCGTAAAACCGTGCGAAAGGCTCCTTCAAGTCCGGGGTCACGTCGGCAGCGGTAAGGCCGCTCAGGATGGCACTTATCTTTTCATAACGTGCCGCATCTGTGTGCGTCCGTAGCCACGCAGCGACATCCTGATCGGAGTCAGCCTCGGCAACCGTTCGCCGCAGTGCCTCTTCTTCAACCCGAAGCATCTTTAACAGGAGTTGGCTCAAACCAATCTCCGTAACGTACTCCCCACAGGCACCTCCGGGTAACTGCGCTCGCAACTTATCGATTGTTCGCGGCATCAGATATAACCCATCGAGCTTCTCCCATGGGCTGCGAGGAGCGTGTTTTGTTAAATCAAGTGCATGCATGAGTTCCAGCTCCGATCCGCACAGGGCGCCCAGCGCGGATTCTTTAAGATTTAGGTGTGGATATCGAGAACTCTAACCAAATCGATCAGCACATCGCCGCCCGCTTAGTTGATCTGACCCCGCTTGTCGATGCAGAATCCATAGCCCTGTTCGGCCGCGCGATGCTACCCGGCACGTATGCAGCACGTTTTCTCGAGATCTACAGCGACTTCATCGCCGGCTGGGAAACCGGACAACTCTTTGAAAACGGCTGGCACTCCGGCATTGCATCGGCGCAGTTTCTGAATCGCGGTAATACGCCGTTTTACTCCATCATCCATCAGCTTGAACAGCTCCGGAACGAACTCTTCTTTGTCTTTCTTCCTGAGCAACTCGAACCGGAGTGTAAACGCCGTTACTACGCGGGGCTGGCGAACTTCATTACCGGTTACGTGCGCGGCGTCGCCATCGAATCTTCAATTCGAGAATATCGCGAGATTGGCGAGGTTGCGCGCCGGCTCACGCTCGCGGAATCACCCGACCACCTAGAGCGCGAGGCGGTTGGCGGCGTCTTCCGCATTCTGGAAGTCGAATATGCCTGGTTTACCCATCGGGAAAATGGCTTTTGGAATATTTCTCACGCTACCGAACTTTCAGCGTTGGCCAAACAAGCGCGTGTTCGCGATGAAGACGTCGATGAAATAGATCTCTTGCTGCAAGGCAAGGCCCTGATTTACGAAAATCTCGCTATATGCGCGCCGGCGATGCGCTCTTTGGGCAAATTGCTACGCCTTGGGTCGGCACTCTCGGTACCGGTAATGAGTAAAGGGGTGTGCACCGGCACCGTGGGCATCGGCCGCCGCAAACCATCCACGTTCACCGAACACGACCTGGCAATTGTGCGTCTCGTCGCATCGCAAACCGCAGCCGCAATGAGCGAGAAGCATGCCGCAGTAGAGATGCGTGACGCGATCGTGGCGCTGCAGGATTCTGAAGAAAAACTGCGCGTGCTGGCAGAATCAATTCCACAAATTGTCTGGACGGCGAATCCGGATGGTTGGATTGATTGGTACAATAAGCGCTGGTACGAATATACGGGTCAAACACTCGATGAAGCAAAAGGATGGGGCTGGCAAGCGGTGCACCATCCCGAAGATTTGCCCGATGTCATGCAGCGTTGGCCACACTCAATTGCAAGCGGTGAGCCCTTTGAGATGGAGTTCCGCCTAAAGGGCAGCGATGGACTCTTTCGCTGGTTTCTCACGCGCATCACTCCGGTTCGGAATGAAGCAGGGCACATTATCAAGTGGTACGGTAGCAACACCGACATTGACTTGCAAAAGCAGACGCTGCGACGCAAGGAAGAGATCGCAAATACGCTACAACAACTGTTCATTCCCAAAGCGTTTCCGGTTACCGAGGCTGTCTCGTTCGATGCTGTCTACATTCCGGCTGATGATGATGCCCAAGTCGGCGGAGACTGGTATGATGCCTTCGAATTGCCAGACGGCCGGCTCGTCTTCTCGATCGGCGATGTTGCCGGGCACGGACTTGAAGCGGCGGTCACGATGGGAAAGATTCGCCAAAACATTTTTAGCGCTTCGCTGGATTCATCGCTCCCATCAGAAGTGCTTGCGAAAGTCAATCGCGTACTGTTGTTGCAGGAAGCGACAATGGCGACAGCGCTGGTTGGTTTTATCGATCCGCTCACACAACGCGTCACCTATGCAGCCGCGGGACACGCACCGCCGGTAGCTGCGAGTGCCGAAGGCGTGCGATTCTTGCCCTGCAGTGGCCTCCCACTGGGAATTCAAGAAGCGCTCGAATCCGTAGACCATGCCTTTTTTGCAACGCCGGGTTCGCTTCTTGTGCTTTATACCGATGGCGTTACCGAATCGGACAAGCGTATTTTAGAAGGCGAAAAACGTTTGCTAGAGGCCGTCGACCGCGTACGCACTACGGGAGACTTTGACGTGCCCGCTCAAACCATTCGCGATCTGACGATCGACAAACGCCATCAGCAAGACGACCTCGCCATCCTCGTAATCCGCTTTTTAGATCCGCATATTGCGGGCGGCGTTAGCTCGATTCAGACGCGACCTTACGGCATGGCGTGGGACTTCAGTTCGGCGGACAGCGAAGCGGCACAGCGAGCGCGCCGCCAAATTGTGGAATTTGTGCGCCGGTTCTCATCGGGCGTCGCCGACTTGTTTGCAGTCGAGACGATCGTGGGCGAATTAATTGCTAACACGGTGGATCACGCACCCGGGCCGGTGCACATCGACATCGATTGGACTGAGACTGCGCCGACATTGAGCGTTCACGATCGGGGCGCGCCTTTTGTTCCGCGTCAGTCAGACTTGCCCGACATTATGAGCGAAGATGGCCGCGGGCTCTTTCTTATCCACGCGCTTGGCAGCAATGTCACGGTGCGCCGTCACAGTGAACGCGGAAAGGACGTCTCGGTTGTCCTCCCAGTTCGGCGCGTAACAGAACGTTAAATA
>JALYIF010000058.1 GCA_030775925.1 Vulcanimicrobiota bacterium
CCGGACGGAACGTTCCAATGCCTACCTCTAAGGACAGTTTGGCAATCTCGATGCCGCGCTCGGAAAGACCCGTCATAACTTGCTCAGTGAAATGGAGCGAAGCGGTGGGCGCGGCCACGCTGCCCGGCGTGCGCGCAAAGATCGTTTGATAGTCTTCTTGCGCCTGCGCAGACTCATTGGTAATGTACGGTGGAAGCGGCAGCCTGCCGGCCTCAGACAGAAATGTTTCGAACGGTAGGGAGAGATCAAATTCGAGTTCTCTAATCCCATCGTCATGCACCGATCGCACTATAGCGTTTCCGTAGGTGCCAAAATCTATTTGCTGCCCATCGCGTAGTTTTCGGCCGGGCCGCACGAGGGCGAGCCAGGTTACTGCCGTTCCGTCGTATCGTTGTTGCGCGGCCGGGCGTAACAGGAGCACTTCGACTCGACCACCGCTCCCGTGCCTTGCTCCCAAAATGCGTGCTGCTATAACCTTTGTTTCGTTTAGTACTAACAGGTCGCCGGGGCGCAGGTATTTTGGCAGGACCCCAAATGTAGCATGCTCGTTCGAATCCGCGCGCACGACGAGAAGCCGGGAGGCATCGCGAGGATGCGCATGCGATTGCGCGATCAGTTCGGGTGGAAGATCAAAATGGTAGGCGCTGCTTAAATGCTCGTCGGGTGGCACGGTGCTGGAGTTTTCGCAGGGCTTGTCGAAGCCTCCATAACCAGCAAACGCCCCAATTTAAGAGGATCGATTGTGACTGACATCCTGCACGAAGAACACCACAGCGACGCCCGCGCGGCTCATGACCTCACCCCGCCCAAGGCGTTGCTGGATTTCATGGTGCAAGACTGGGCCCCGAGCGACCCAAAGATCGAGCTGCTTGCAAACGCTCCGGCATTTCACGCGCGCCGTCGGCGCTTGTCTGAACGGTTCCCCGGGGAGGTGCTGGTAGTGGCTACCGGACACGAAAAAGTCCGTGCGAACGACACGAACTACCGCTTTCGTCCAGGCACCGATTTCTATTATTTAACGGGTAACACGGAGCCCGACTGCGTGCTGATGATGGTACCGGCAGACTCCGGGCATCGTGACGTGCTCTTTGTGGAACCAAATCCTGGGCGCACGGATGCAACGTTCTTTACGGACCGCCAAAAGGGCGAATTGTGGACCGGGCCGCGCCTTGGCGTTCCTGAGAGCCGCGATCGCTACCGCATCGACGAGGCTCTGCCGATATCGGAATTTCACGACGCGTTTGCTAAAGCGACGGAACATGCAGCCGGGGCGCGCATCCTATGCGGAATCGACGCGCAGATCGACGAGCTTGCGCCCTCCGATGACCAGCGCAATCAGGAATTCACCGAGTTTCTTTCTGAGATGCGCCTGCTCAAAGACGACGCTGAAATTGCGGAGCTGCGCAAAGCGATGAGCTCAACCAAGCGCGCCTTCGAAGATGTGATACGAGCATTGCCGACTTCAACCACGGAGCGGCACGTTGAAGGCATCTTCAATCTGCGGGCGCGCGTGGAAGGCAACGACGTCGGCTATAACACCATTGCCGCTTCGGGCGCGAACGCATGCATTTTACACTGGACCAAAAATAACCGGTCATTTAAACGCAACGACCTGCTGCTGCTCGATGCCGGCGTCGAGGTGGAGACGCTGTATACCGCCGACATCACGCGCACGGTTCCGATCTCGGGACGCTACAACGAAGCGCAGGAAAAAATCTATTCGCTCGTACTAGCTGCCCAAGAGGCGGGCTTTGCGCAATGCAAACCAGGTCGCGATTTCCTGGATCCCAACACCGCCGCGATGCGCGTACTCGCTGAGGGCCTCGAATCGCTTGGGATCCTGAAGAGCGCTCAAGATGCGCTCAAAGACGAACATCAGTTTTACAAACGGTACTCACTGCATAACGTGAGTCACATGCTCGGCTTAGATGTGCACGATTGCGCAGCCGCGCGCGCAGAAACCTACAAATATGGCAAGCTCGAAGCCGGAATGGTTCTCACTGTCGAACCGGGGCTGTACTTCCAAGTCAACGATCTTACAGTTCCCGAGCGCTACCGCGGCATTGGCGTGCGTATCGAAGACGATGTGTTGATT
>JALYIF010000059.1 GCA_030775925.1 Vulcanimicrobiota bacterium
GACATGGATGCCTTGCCGATACCGGAGCAATCCGGCGAACCATTCTCTTCGGAGCATCCTAACGTGATGCACGCCTGCGGACACGACGCGCACACCGCGATGCTGCTCGGCGCCGCTCGCATATTGCAGGCCGGCCGGCAGACTCTCTGCGGCAGCGTTGTATGCATCTTTCAACCGGCTGAAGAAGGGCCCGATCCGGGCGGTGCGCTTCCGATGATACAAGCGGGCGCCATGGACGATCCAAAGATTGAAGCGATTGCGATGTTGCACGTCGATACGCGACTCGAAACGGGCGCCGTCGGTATTACGCCGGGGCCATGCAATGCCGCGGCTGATGAGTTTCATATTACCGTTGAAGGGCGCGGCGGACACGGCGCGTATCCGCATACGGCAGCAGACGCAATTCCAGCAACGGCATCGATGGTACTAGCACTGCAAAACATCGCAGCGCGTGAAACCGATCCGCTCAAAAGTGTGGTCGTCACCATTGGTACCATCGAAGGCGGATACCGCAACAATGTGATCGCCGATCGCGTGAAGATGACTGGTACATTCCGCTCACACGATCCGGTTATCCGGCAAGAACTCGAAGGGCGCGCCCGCCGGATCCTCGACGGCATTGCGGCCGCGTATAACGTAAAAGCGAAGCTCGAAGTGTTTTACGGATATCCGCCGGTGGTTAATAATACGCTGCTCGCCGAGCATTTTGCAGCCTACATGCGCGAACATTCGGCTCTACGCATCGAGCGCCCGGCACCCACCATGGGTGGTGAGGACTTTGCTTATTTTGCGCAGCGCGTGCCCGGGCTCTTAGTGCGCCTGGGCATTCGCAACGAGGCCAAAGGGTCGACGTTCCCGGGACATAGCGCTCAGTTTAAGATCGACGAGAATGCACTGCCCGTGGGGGTGGAAACGCTGGTTGCATTTGCGCTCGCAGTCGGATCTGGTTCGATTGATCCACAAGCTATTGTGGAATAGTCGCCCAAAGGCACTATATATAGTAGTGCCGAATCATGGCCCATGGCTATTCTGAACGCCCTACAAGTGCCCGGGGGTGATCGCAGCGGTAGCTCGGCGCCGCTGATGCACGCGGTCGATCTTGAATCGACTCCCGAAGCCGCCTTTGCCTTGATCTGTGAAGTTGAAAAATGGCCCGTGTGGCTGTCGTTTCTGCGCAGTGTCCGCCTTGCCGATCCGGCAAAGCCCGTTGGCGCTGGCTCCGAGGTGATCGTGCGCTCGAGCATTCCAGGGGAAGCCGAGCAGCTCTACGAGGTCGATCAATACATCGACAACTATATGCTATCGCTGGTTGGGGCGTACTCGGTCCGGCGCCGCCTGGACTTTCGAATCGAGCGCAAGACCACGCGCTCAAAAATGGCCGTTCGCGTCCACTATCCGTCCTACGGCGGCAAGATTGCGGCGCTCGTTGACGGGCTCACGGCTCGCCGTAAGCTCGGGAGCGCGCTCGAGGAGTCCCTCGTGCGGTTCAAGGGCCTGGTCGAGTATAGGCAAGAGTCTGACGCCCTTCTAGCCGACTTCTGATATACTTCTGACCATGCCGCTCTACGATTATCAATGTTCCAAATGTAATGAAGTCACCGAGGTCCGCCACGGTTTTGATGACAGCCACGCTGACCCGTGCCCTGAATGCGGCGGGCCACTCAAGCGTCTGTTCAATCCGGCCGGTATCGTGTTTAAGGGATCGGGATTCTACATCAACGATTCCCGCAAGTCGTCCGAACCCAAATCCGACACCAGCACCCCAGCCGCGACGGAATCAAAACCGGCTGAGGCAAAGAGTGCTTCGAGCAGTTCTAAGGAGTCGGCAGCATAACACTGGGGCACGCGTTGCTCGCGTTCATCGCGCTCGTATGTATCGTGACGCTGCTCTCGGTTGTGCCCGTGATCGGTCAAGGCCTTGCGCTCAAACGGCGTATCGATACCCTTAAAGACCATCAGGTGTTTGTTGCTTTGAGTGCGGTGCACACGGATCTTGAGAGTGTCGAGCGCTCGTTCAGCGCGCTAAGCGCCCACATCCAAGCACTTCGCGCGGCACTCGTTGAAATTTCCGAATCGAGTGCGGCGCTTCGCCGCATCCCGCAGACGACCGGGCTTGCCGAATTAAAGACGCAATTCGCGGCGCTCCTCAACGTTCTGCGCTAAGAATTACCGCTTTACTGCGGCGGATTTTCCTCACTATTTTCTGGTGGCTCCCACTGCCAGCCCGTTGGCCGATCGCTCGCCGGAGGCAACCCAAACGGCGAAGTGGCCTCTTGTTCGGGTAGGGGTGGCTGTGGCATTGCAAACGGCATTCCAAACGG
>JALYIF010000060.1 GCA_030775925.1 Vulcanimicrobiota bacterium
GGATCATGGTGCCGGCGGCAACAATCACAACCAAAACGACCAGCCACCGCAAATAGAGCAGAGGCAACGATTTCACAATAAAGGCTGCGAGTAAGACGCCGGGCATGCCGCCGATCGTTAAACCGAGCGCCGCGCCAACCTCGTAGGCGCTCAAACGAATAAAACGTATCCCCGCAACCGGCATTAAGAACGCGCACGAGCCCATCATGATGGGGAATGCCGTAGCCGGGCTCATCCCGAGCAAACTCACCAAAATCATGCACGGAGCGTAGAGCCCGATGCCCACCGTCATGAACGCGCCAAGGCAAAAATTGACGACGACGCCGATAACCAGACTCGTGCCTTCGAGTGCGAGAGCGGTCCCGCCACCAGGAAATAGGTTAAGGTTTTTCATCGTAAAAAGGATTGCAGCCGCGATCAGCGCCGCTCCCATCCCGTACTGAATTAAGCGCCGGGGCCATTTCGCGACGACACCGGCTCCGAGCCAAGCGCCGGCAATGGCCGCGGCGATTAGCAAATACAGCGTTAACGGATTGACGGCGACAATTGCAATAAAGACGAGCGCTTCAAGTAATGTGGGTAACATATGCCCGACTTTCAATGTTCCAGGTATGCGTTCGTCGGGAACCAACCGCATGAATTTGAAGGCGGAAACCGTGGGCGCGAACGACCCGATCCCGAGCGTATCGAAGAAATTCGTGACAAAGCCAATTGCGATCTCAATCGGCTTTGGCCATGTCCAGCCTCGCGAGCGGATTGCGCGAACCCAGATCGCTACAAAGACGGCACTCACGAGGCCTAGCAATACCAACAGAATCGTCGTTGCACTCATGGGCCAGCCTTAGGCTGAACTGGCAACCATCCCTTCGCTGCTAGAGCGAACCCGGGCTCACGAAGGTATACCCTAAGCTGCGAATACCAGTGACCGTGTCGGCAAGCGGCTGCAGCGGGTACGACGGGTCATAAAAGAAGCTGGCAAAGCCGTCGCGCACGGCAAGGTTCAACTGCGCATTGTGGATCAGGTCGGCCGGCAGCCGCACCGGGTGGTTATTCTGCGCAACGGGTTCATAGTCGCCGATATTTTCCGGTATCACTTTCGTTCCGTATGCATCTTTGACAATGTAGGGGAAAAACTCACCGATGTAGTTGGCGTAGTTTGGCGCGCTGCCGGTCAAGTCTCCCTGGAAGTAGAGCGAGCGCTCATAACGCGCCGAGAACGATTTTCCAATAGCCCGATAATCGGTGTCCGTAGCGAAATAGTGCGGCGTGATCCACAACTTGGGGGCCGGCAGGCCGACCGCAGCAAAGGCTGCCAAGGAATTTGAAATCCGTTGAGCAGCATAGCCGCTCGCGTCTTCGGAGACGGGTCCGTCCCATATGACCGAGTTGGTGGCATCGACGTGCGCTCGGAAGAACTCCGCATCATCGCCGCTCACGCCGTCATATGGATTTGCGTTTGAGCCCGGATACTGGTGCGAATAGCCTTCGGCAACCATGGAGCCTCCGTGAGCGATCAGGTATTTGATCGTGCTAACAAATTCCGGAGCTTGCGCGAGCGTTATTGATTGCGGGACGCCATTATTGTAGTGCCCCAACGGATCGGTATAGTAGGGAATAACGTTAAAGCCAAACGGAATGTGCTGATTGTAGAGGTAAGTGGCGGCCGCTCGCACCTGCGTCATATCGTCCTGAGCACTGATGTCCTCGAGGCGCACCATGGCGCGGTGGCGCGTGGTCGTTGAGGGCGCAAGCACATCAAAGAGCATATCTTCCAGCGCAATGACGCGATTGCTCTCCGTCACGTAGTCAAACGGAATTTCGCCGATATAGGTGAGATTTTTTGATTTAATCGCCCATGGAAATGTCGTCGCCGGCGAGGTGCTGGAATCAACGGCTTGTGCAATAGTTGTTTCTGCCGGGTAGCCGGCGCCCATAATGGCCGGGTGCAGCACGCCGCCGTCCTGCCCCGTGGGTGTGCTTCGCGTCAATGCCTGGTTTTTATAGGTGACTTGTTGGATGGAGCCGACGCTGCCATTCGGCGCGTAGTACGAGTTTGTTGGATCCCAACCATACGATTTTTCAAAATTTACTGGACCAATCGCGTTCGCGAAATTCCAAATATTGTCGCCCATCCATAGGACCGGACGCGTGCTAGCCGCTACGTCTTTGTAGAATGCAGCTGGAATTTGATCGTTACTTGCATCGTAATAGGAAGATCCAATATAAATGGTTGACGTAAATCCGGACAACTGGCCTGCCACATATGCCTGGACCGGTTCGCTCGATACGGTGCCGAAGTGGCCGGCGAGATTTGCCGTGGCAAGCGCATACAACTCGCCAAGAAAGCCCCACTGGCCGGCGTTGTCATACAGTACCAACGTCTTTGCGCTTCCGGTGGACTCGGTCGAAATTGATTGCGCCTCACGCAGGCCTCCCGACGGGCCGGCGGCCAATTGCGGCGCGCGTTGCCCCGATTTGCGCAGACGCTCTGAACTTGCGCGCGATGTCGCGTAACCGCGCAACACCGACGGCGACACTCCCGATTGTTCAAGGTGCGATGCTGTCTTATGTGCAGTTCCCGTAACCGGAATGGGGCCGGCAGGCAGGGCCGAGTTGCCTTGATGGCCACCGCACGCGGCAAGAATCGACAGCAAAAATAAACTACCGGTGCGGCGCACCGCGTCACGACGAATCACAAGTTCTCCAAGGGGTTTTCGAGAATTCGACTGAGGGGCGCTCAAGCGAAACGAGTATGTCCTACTTACCCCAAAGGCGGGAATTCTAACCTGATTTTCATGAAGCCGGGCTGGCGGCCACCGGGCCAAAATGAACTCGAGCATCTTCACAATACAAGCCTAGCGCTCCGCCGGTATAAGGGCGCTCGGTATCGGTGAAGGTTGTCAAGATTGTGCCATTTGCGCTTATCGTGATAGTAGCGCCCACTTGCACCACGCGCAGGCTGTTCGTCGATCCGATCGGGTACTGGGGCGTATTGCCGGTCGCGAGAAACCGTTGGGCATCGGGATAAGCCGGATCCTCTTTACCCAGCTCCCACCCGTTTGGCTTGAGAATGATGTAATAGAAGTGGACGTCATCTTGATAG
>JALYIF010000061.1 GCA_030775925.1 Vulcanimicrobiota bacterium
GCCCAGCTCTTCGCAAGCTTCGCGAACCTGTTCGGCTTTTGTTTGGGCGCCGCTGGCGCCGACGGCAATGAGGCCGTGCTTAGCCAGTACGGCCATGATTTGACGGGATCGCTGCCCCCGCGTGGCAACCTCAACGGCTTCGGTATCCATCTCGCCTGTATTACCCAAGCAAGCGCTTCTTTATGCCTGGTTAGAGGGAAGTCTGCATGAGCTTGGCCCAGTCGTCCCGGCCAATGCGCAGATCGGTTTCGGTCAGCTTGGCTAACGGCGTCGCTGGAAGTTTCTCCCGGCTGCACAAATCGGTGGCGGCCGTATTCACGTAGAGCAAACCGGTCACAAGCTCGCCGCGGTCGCGCGTCTCATGAATGATCTTTAAGGCACCGCTCGCATCGGTCGCATCGTAGTCGATGTCGAGCTTTCGAAGCAAGACGTGCGACCCGTCGTCGAACTCGATATCTTGAACCGTGCCGGGTTCATAGTCGACGACAATCTCTTTGCTGCCCGGGATGAAGTCCGGTGTATGCAACGTAAACCCATGCTCTTTAATATGCGCGTAGCTCTTGGTGGAACCAACATGATCGTTAAACGTAACGCATGGACTGATAATATCCAACATCGCAATGCCCCGGTGCGCAAACGCCGCCTGAAGTAGCGGGACGAGTTGCTTGCCATCGCCCGAAAACGAGCGGGCAACGAAGGTCGCGCCCAATTCAATAGCTAGTCCACAGACATCAATGGTCTCGTATTCATTGAGCTTGCCACTTTTTTGCGCCGACCCTAAATCGGCGGTGGCCGAAAACTGGCCCTTGGTCAAGCCGTAGCACCCGTTGTCTTCTACAATATAGGTGCAGTCCACGTTGCGGCGGATCATGTGACAGAATTGTCCCAATCCGATACTTGCCGTGTCGCCGTCTCCGCTTATTCCAAGCACCATGAGCTCGCGATTGGCGAGCTTCGCGCCAGTAGCGGCTGAGGGCATGCGCCCGTGGACTCCGTTGAATCCGTGCGCGCTTTCCACAAAATATGCGGGCGTCTTGGACGAGCAGCCAATACCGCTCATCTTTGCAAGTTTGTGAGGATCAACTCCAAACTCATAAAGCGCCTTGATTAAATGATTGGTAATCGAGTTGTGTCCGCAACCGGCGCACAACGTGGAAGGCAAGCCCTTGTAGACCTCGCGGCTGAGGCCGAGTAGATTAACGGTGGTGGGCGCGTTGCCTGCCATTGCGATCCTTTACGCCGGTACCGCGACCGGGGATTGTTCTGCTTCAAGCAGTGGTTCGATAATTGCGCTCGCGTCAATTGGAACGCCATTGTAATGCCGGATCGAGCGCAAGCGCTCGATTAAATGCACCGGCAGTTCGGCGCGAAGCAACCCGTAGAGTTGCCCATCCCGATTTTGTTCGATGATGTAAACACGTTCGTGCCGCTCGATAAAGGCGGCAACCTCCGCCGAAAACGGTAGTGCGCGCACTCGCATGTAATCCGTTTTCAAACCCTGCTTGCCGAGCACGTCGCGAGCTTCGACAATCGCATGATGCGTTGTTCCCACCGCGAGCAACGCGCACGCATGTCCGGCTTCATCAACGACCGGTTGGGGTACGGCCAAGCGCGCCGTTTCGTGTTTGCGAACGAGACGGTCCAAATTGCGCTTAAACATTTCGGGTGATTCCGAATAGCGCGCTTCCTCATCGTGACCCGTACCGCGCGTAAAGTAGCCTGCATTGGGATGCTGCGTTCCGGGCAGCGTCCGGTATGCAATGCCATCATTATCAACATCGCGGTAGCGTCCCCACGATTCAACCTTCGAGAGATCTTGCGCACTCAAGACCTTGCCACGATCGAAGCCGAGCTCGGGATACTTCAACGGACGCGTAAGCCACAGGTTCATTCCCAGATCGAGATCGCTCAAGACGAAAACGGGCGTTTGAAAGCGGTCGGCCAAATCAAAGGCCTGCATCGACAACTCGTAAGCTTCCTCAATGGTGCCGGGCAGAATCACAATGTGCTTGGTATCACCATGCGAGAGCGTGTAGGCAAACGCAATGTCGCCTTGCATGGTGCGCGTCGGCAACCCGGTCGATGGCCCCGCTCGCTGCACATCAAAGATGACACCGGGCAATTCAGCATAATATCCGAGCCCGGCAAATTCCGCCATAAGGGAAAGCCCCGGACCTGAGGTTGAGGTCATCGCACGCGCGCCGGCCCACGTAGCCCCAAAGACCATGCCGATGGCCGCCAACTCATCTTCGGCTTGAACGATCGCCGCTTTGCGCTCTCCAGTTGCGGAATTGACTCGATACTTGTCGGCCAGCTGGATAAATGATTCAACAAGCGATGACGACGGTGTGATGGGATACCACGCTGCAACCGTGCAGCCACCCATTATGCAGCCCAAGGCCGCCGCCCGATTG
>JALYIF010000062.1 GCA_030775925.1 Vulcanimicrobiota bacterium
AGCATGGGCATCGTCGATACCTTCGTGCAAGACTTGGTTACGTGGTCGAAGGCCCGCGTTATCCGCGGGCCACATTGGGACGATCGAATGGCAAAATTCATTCAGGTCCTAAAAGGCGAAATTTTTGATGTGATCGTCGACATGCGGGAATCCTCAACAACATACAAGCAGTGGGAAGGCACAATACTCTCCGCGGAAAACCGCGTGCAATTATATGTGCCCAAAGGATTTGCCCACGGCTTTCTTACGTTAGCAGAAGAGAATATCGTTCATTATAAGATGTCTGCACAGCACGATCCGGCCCGCGAGCACCGCCTCCACTGGAAAGATCCCTCGGTCGCCATCCAGTGGCCGCACATGGACGATGTTATCATCTCTGAGAAAGATGACGCCCCACCATAGGGACTAGTGAAACTCGGTTCCAGTTTTCGTGCGAATCTTAATCCTGCGCATCCAGAGCATCCGCTCCCAAAAATCCTCATTTTGGGCATACCACTCTAATGTTTGGCCCAAGCCCTGCAGAAAAGCAATCTGCGGCTTCCAGCCCAACACCTTACGAATTTTGCTCGCATCACCCTTATGCTTGTCGACCTGTCCCGGGCGTTGACCGATTGACGTCAGCAAGGTGCGCGGCTTACCCGTAAGGCTTAAGACCATCTCGGCTATCGTCGCAACGCTCGTGTCGATGCCCGAAGCCACATTGAATACTTCTCCAACAACATTCTCCAGCGGCGCATGGAGGAGCAGATCGAGTGCCGCGCATGTGTCGTCGACATGAACCCAGTCCCGCGAACTTCTCCCATCGCCGTGAACGGTCAGCGGCTCGTCGCGAAGAGCGGAAGTAATAAAGCGCGGAATGCACTTTTCTAGATGCTGGCGCGGACCGTAATTGTTGAAAGGGCGTACAATAACCGCAGGTAAGTTGTAGGTCCTCCAATAGGAGTACACGATACGATCGGCACCAGTCTTCGCGCTCGCGTAGGGACTGCAAGGCTCCAACGGATGCTTCTCATCCATCATGTCGACATCCCCAAGACAGCTGCCGTACACCTCTGAGGTTGAAACATGAATGAAGCGCTCTAAACTACGCGCTGAGAGCGCTGCACTTACCATATTAGCTGTTCCGATTACGTCGGTTTGAACAAAATCCGCCGCGTCGTAAATGGAACGCGTGACGTGCGTCTCAGCGGCGAAGTGAACAACGATGTTCGCATCGGTCATGGCCGCCATCACCTGAGCCCCGTTGCACACATTTCCATAGATAAACTCAAAGCGCTCGGAATCACGAATGTATTTGGGAATATTTTCCAGATTTCCAGCGTACGTTAGCGCATCGTAGACCACGATACGATACTGCGGATACCGGTCGAAAAGGTACCGGGCGAAATTACTCCCGATAAAGCCTGCCGCACCAGTCAGCAAAAGGGTCTTATGATCGTGCAATATCGGGCTCGGAAGGGAGGGCTGCCCTGTTTGGGTTTCCACCACGACTCTATTTTCCGGAAAGCATCGACGTCCCGCTTCTAGAAATGTTTGGAGACTCGGTCGGCAACGCGCCCGACCACGCGTGCCGGGTTGCCCGCGACGATCGCAAACGGTGCGACATCCTGCGTAACCACCGCGCCAGCTCCAACCATTGCGAACTCGCCGATCGTGAGGTTCGGCAAGATCGTTGCATTGCTGCCGATAGATGCCCCGCGGCGAACATGCGTGGGCAGCAGCTTCCAATCGGCAACAGTCGTCAACTCGCCCGCCGCCGTCGTTGCGCGCGGATAGAGGTCGTTGGTGAACATGACGCCGTGGCCGATAAAGACTTCATCTTCCAATACCACACCTTCACAAATAAAGGTGTGCGACGAAATTTTGCACCGGCGCCCAACCACTGCGTTCTTTTGAATTTCTACAAAGGTGCCAATGCCCGTCTCTTCTCCCACCGTGCACCCGTAGAGATTGACGGTTTCGGGGTGTAAAATTACAACTCCACGCCCCAAGACGACGGATTCGGCGATCGGCATGCGACAGGTATCGTACACGATAGACGGACTTCCCTGCGGTAGAAACCCCCGACCCTGTCGAAGAGGCGGGCATGGATTTACGCGATGCCCGCATTCTTATCACGGGCGGCGCCGGTTTGATTGGCTCAGGGATTGCCGAACAAGCCCTTAAAGAAGGCGCTGCCGAAATCGTGGTGCTTGATAATTTTGTTCGCGGCCGACGTGAAAATCTGGACCGGGCAGAGTCGGCCGGAAACGTACGGCTGCAAGATGGCGATATTCGCGATCCACAAACCGTCGCAAAGGTAGTCGACGGCATCGACATCGTTTTTCATCAGGCCGCGATCCGCATCACGCAGTGCGCTGAAGATCCGCGTCTTGCCTTTGAAGTGCTCGGCGGGGGCACGTTTACGCTGCTTGAGGCAGCCGTGCGCGCCGGCGTGATAAAAATTGTTGCAGCATCGTCTGCCTCCGTGTACGGCCAAGCCGATGTTTTCCCGACGCCGGAGTGCCACCATCCTTATAACGATAAAACTATTTATGGCGCCTGTAAAACTTTTAATGAAGGCCTGCTCAGAAGCTTCCACGAGATGTACGAATTGCCGTACGTGGCGCTTCGCTATTTCAATGTCTACGGGCCGCGCATGGATATCTACGGCGTCTACACTGAAGTCCTCATCCGTTGGATGCAAACCATCGAGGCCGGTAAGCCACCGATGATTTTTGGAGACGGCAAGCAAACGATGGACTTCATCTACATCGATGACGTCGTTCGCTCGAATATTTCGGCAGCAAAGAGTTCTGTAACGCAGGGGGCTTTCAACATCGCTAGCGGCCAGGAAACGAGTTTAGAAGAGCTACTCACGATGCTGCTTCGGATTATGGGATCCTCGCTGCGTCCGCAATACGCTCCAGCGCGTACCGTTGCAAGCATCGAACGGCGTCTCGCGGATACGACGCAAGCCAAGCAACAGCTCGATTTTGAAGCAGTCGTCCCGCTCGAGGAAGGCCTTCGCCAGCTTCTTGCCTGGTGGCATCAACAAAAAAGCTTTTCGCATTCGGGAAGATCGTAAATGGTTCTTACCGGAGACATCGCGTTTAGCAAG
Source organism: Vulcanimicrobiota bacterium (assembly GCA_030775925.1). GTDB lineage: Bacteria > Vulcanimicrobiota > Vulcanimicrobiia > Vulcanimicrobiales > Vulcanimicrobiaceae > JACRUB01. The sequence continues at coordinate 3,101 of JALYIF010000062.1, forward strand.
CCCGACATGGGCGAGGAAGAAGCGCAGGCTGCTGCGGATGCAGTGCGTAGCGGGTGGATCGTTGGCGGGCCCAGGCTCGCAGAATTTGAAATGCGCTTCGCCAAGGAGTGCGGCGCGCTTCACGCCGTCGCTACCTCGAGTTGGACGACGGGCGCGTTTCTTGTCCTCCACGCGTGGGGAATCGGACCGGGTGATGAGGTTATTGTCCCATCGCTAACATTTATTGCAACCGTAAACGTGATCCGGCACGCCGGTGCCACGCCCGTTTTCGCCGAAGTCGACGCTCGCACGTTCAACATCGATCCGAAAGACGTAGAACGCAAGATCACGCCACGAACCAAAGCGATCATTGCAGTCGATCAACTCGGCCTGCCTTGCGAAATTGAAGCAATTAACGCCCTCGCAAAGGCGCACGACCTTCACGTACTTGACGACGCTGCATGCGCGTTCGCAAGCCGAACCCACGGTCGCGTCGTTGGCTCCGTTGCCGAGATTGCCGTATTTAGTCTGCATGCCAGAAAAGTGATTTCAACCGCTGAAGGCGGAATGATCGTGACAGATGATGGGGCTCTCGCCGCCAGGCTGCGGATGCTGCGCCATCAAGGAATGTCCGTCTCTGATTTTGCGCGACATGGCGCGCGACCGACGGAATTCGAACAGTATCCGGAGATCGGCTATAACCATCGCATGACCGATATTCAAGCAGCAATCGGCCTGGTACAGCTTGAGCGCTTACCCGAGCTTCTCCGGTTGCGGCGACAGGCTGCGCAACGCTATACGGAAGCACTCCGTGAGCACGCATTTATCGTCCCAC
>JALYIF010000063.1 GCA_030775925.1 Vulcanimicrobiota bacterium
TCGCATTCCAAATTCTGGGCATCTACGGTAATATTCTCCGTTGAAGACGATGCACAGAATGGGCCCGATCACGTTGATGACCAGCGAACCACGTATTATGTTGCAAGCCCGTATGCGCGGGGCGGCATCAACCATACCCGCTATTCAACGGTCAGCGTTGTGCGAACAATTGAGCTCCTCTTGGGACTGAAACCACTCTCTCTTTATGACGCAAAGGCGCACCCAATGTATGAAGTCTTCGGGAATAAGCCGGATCTGCGCCCGTTCTCGGCGCTCAAACCCACCATCAGCCTCACCGCCGTCAACCAGAAGACCGCGTATGGGGCGGCTGCAAGTGCAGCAATGAATTTCAAAGATGCCGACGCGAACGACCCTGGGGTGCTCAACGATATTCTTTATCATGCCGCGCGGCAGAGGCGCTAGATGCATCCTTTACTTTTAGCCGGAACTTCATTCATTGCATCGCTGGTCGAAGCGGTGGAGGCGGTGACCATCGTGCTTGCCGTCGGATACACGCAAGGCTGGCGCGCCGCGCTCACCGGCAGCGCATGGGCACTGGCAACGCTTACCGCCATCATCGTCATTCTGGGTCCCGCACTCATTCATTTCGTACCGCTCGCAACGCTCCAATTGGTAATCGGGCTCTTCTTAGTCCTCTTTGGATTCACGTGGTTGCGCAAAGCAATCTGGCGATACAGCGGACGGAAAGCCTTGCACGACGAGGAGGCCATTTATGCTCGCGAAGTTGCCGAACTCAAGGCCGCGCACGAAAAGCGCGTCGGGTTCGTGACGGCGTATAATGCCGTGCTGCTCGAAGGGTTCGAGATCGTTATTATCGTTGTTACATTTGCGGCCGCAACACCCGGCGGTTTTCTCTGGGCATCGATCGGTGCAATCGTCGCGACACTGCTCGTAGTGATAGCCGGCGTCGTTTTGCGCAAGCCATTTTCGCAAGTCCCTGAGAACACCATGAAATTCATCGTCGGCGTGATGCTCTGTTCGCTTGGAACATTTTGGAGCGGCGAGGGCCTCGGCGTGGTGTGGGCTTTTAAAGACATCACGTTAGTAGCTCTGGTAGGCCTCTATGTTCTGGTTAGCGTGGCGCTGATCGCGCTTACCAAACGCTCTCTCAAACAAGCGGGGACGACACGGTGAATTTTCTGTACGATTTCATTGCCGGGAATTCGCGCGTTACGCCATTTGGCGTGCTTGCAACGGCGGCGGTCACGTTCGCCCTGGTTCGCGCGGGGCTGCCGGGGTATGCCGGTATAGCGCTCGTTGTTCTCCTGGTTGCGACTCTTGCCGGGGGCGTTTTCGAAAAAGAGCGTTAAGCTAAACGTATGGAGCATGTCCTTGCCGCACGCGCGCAGATGGGCACCTCGTTAGCCTTTCATTTCATCTTTAGCGCGCTCGGCATCGGGTTGCCACTCTTGCTCGTCATTGTCGAAGGACTTTATTTAAAGACGGGCGATCGGACTTACTATATACTTGCGCGGACGTGGGCAAAAGCTATGGCCGCGCTTTTTATTATCGGCGCGGTCTCAGGGACGACGATCTCATTTGAACTCGGCCTCCTGTGGCCAGTCTTCATGCAATACGCGGGCGGAATTATTGGAATCCCGTTTTCAGCTGAGGGGTTTGCGTTTTTTGTCGAAGCCATTTTTGTTGGGATCTATCTGTACGGGTGGGATCGTCTATCGCCGCGCAATCATTGGCTATGCTCAATTCCCATTGCAGTCTCCGGCGCGCTCTCCGGTTTCTTCGTCACCTGCGCGAATGCTTGGATGAATGCCCCGGCGGGCTTCCGCGTCGATCACGGACGTGTCGTTGACGTCCAGCCATTGGTAGCAATGTTCAACCCCGCTTGGCCGACCGAAGTAACCCACACCATTCTCTCAGCGTATATCTTTGTCGGCTTCGGGGTCGCCGCCGTCTATGCGTTCAAACGTTTACGTGGCGATACGTTCGCGACACTGCAAGCGATCCGAATCGCCCTCATGGTCGGTGCGACTGCGATTCCCATCCAAATGGTGGTCGGTGATCTGTCGGCGCGTTTCGATGCCCATGCCGAGCCCGCAAAGCTCGCCGCACTCGAAGGGCAATTCAAAACCCAAGCTGGCGCGCCGCTTCGCATCGGGGGAATTCCCGACGAAACGGCCCGCACGACGCGTTATGCGATCGAAATTCCCAAGGGCTTAAGCTTTCTTGCATTTGAAGATGCAAGCGCGGTCGTTCGCGGGGTTGACTCCTTTGCTAAGGACCGGCGGCCACCGGTTCTGGTGGTGCACTTGAGCTTCCAAACAATGGTTGGATCGGCCACACTGCTTTTATTGCTCGCTGGATGGTGGACCATCTTGCAGATCCGACGTACACCCTACTCGCGAATGTTTCTAAGGGCGTTGGTGGCGAGCGGGTTCCTTGCATTTCTTGCGATGGAAGCCGGCTGGATGGTCACCGAAGAGGGCCGTCAACCCTGGATCGTCCAGGGCTTTTGGCTCACACGCGACGCAGTAACCCCCGTAACCGGACTGGGTGTCGCATTCGCGGGTTTTACCGTACTCTATCTTTTTCTCAGCATCACGCTAGGATGGCTGCTGCTCACCATCGATCGCGGCATGGAACGGCACGTATGAACGCCGGCGACATCGCCGCCTTGCTCGCACTTTCGGGCATTATCCTATATGCGGTTTTCGGAGGCGCAGATTTTGGCGGAGGCGTCTGGGACTTTTTTGCCTTCGGACCGAGAGCGGTGCAACAGCGCAAAGCTATTGGTGCGGCCATGGGACCGGTTTGGGAAACTAATCACATCTGGCTGATCTTTACCCTCGTAGCGCTCTTTACGTGCTTTCCGCCGGTCTTTGCGCAACTTTCGATCCACCTGTATGCGCCGCTTTCCTTTGCGTTGGTCGGGATTATCTTACGCGGTGCCGCGTTTGCCTTTCTTGGCCCCGCTACGCGTGATCTCTGGGTCAATCAAATCTGGGGGAAAATTTTCGGTATCGCCTCACTGTTTACACCGTTCTTTTTCGGCGCATGCGCAGCAGGCGTTGCTACTGGTTCGTTTCATTGGATGGGGCTGTTCGGAATAACCGTAGGACTGTTTGCAGTCGCACTCTGCGCGCAGGTTGCGGCGATTTTTTTAGCCGCGGAAACACGCGACCAACTCGAACAAGATTTTTCCAAACGCGCCACTTTTGCGACCTTGTCCGTTGCCGCCATCGGATTGACGGCCCTCTTCGCGGCCAGGAGCAGCAACGTACCCATTTTCGATCGCCTCACCGCAACGTGGCCCGTGCTCGGCATCGCAATGGCCGCGGGGGTGCTCATTCTAGGCTTGCTTGCAACGCAGCACTATCGAACGGCGCGGGTGGCCGTCGGCATTGAAATCGCGGCGGTGTTATGCGGATGGTTTGCCGCGCAAGGTCCGCTACTGAGCCACAATCTCAGCCTGCCATCGATCAGCGCGCCACCGCAAACGATCGCAGTCTTTCTCTGGATCACGGCAGCGGGCTTCGTGGTGCTACTGCCTTCACTTTGGTTGCTCTTTTCCGTTTTCAAGCGCGAGGCGCTCCCTCGTTCATAGAACGCACCATTGGAAAAAGGATGGAACAGCCGCCTCCGGCAGAACTCGCTCAGCACGTTTCGACTACTTGCGGAGGTAGCATGGCGCCCACAAAAGGCACAATAAAAAAGACACGCCTCAATCTTGGTGACGCACTCGCGCGAGCGGGAAGCGCGCTGAGCAAGCATGTGGGTTGGCTGCCGAACGTGCAATCCGAGCGCACGCAGAAGCTTGTGGCGCGAATCTCGCATGCGAAGGCCGTTGCGAGCGTCTGTTGTTATTGCGCCGTAGGCTGCGGCACGCTCGCCTACGTCAGCGACGAGGGCAAACTGCTCGATGTCGAAGGAAATCCGGACAGCCCTATCAATGCCGGGCACTTGTGTCCCAAAGGCGCGGCGCTTTTCGGCTTAACCGTGAACACGGCACGCTGGACGACCGTACAATATCGCGCACCGTATTCCGATCAGTGGGAAACCAAGCCGCTGAGCTGGGCCATGGACCGCATCGCACAGCTTGTCAAAGAGACTCGCGAAAAAACGTTCGTTCACGAGCGTGAAGGAAAGCGCGTCAACCACACGCTCGGTATTGCCTCACTCGGCGGCGCGACGTTTGGACTGGAAGAAAATTATCTGCTGGGCAAACTGATGCATAGCCTCGGTGTCGTTTCCATCGAGAATCAAGCTCGAATATGACATAGCTCGACGGTGCCTGGTCTAGGCACCTCGTACGGCCGCGGCGGAGCCACCACGTTCTTGCAAGATCTCAAGAATGCCGATTGCATTTTGATTGAAGGCTCCAACTTCGCGGAGTGTCATCCGGTTGGTTTTCGATTTGTGATGGAGGCAAAGGAGCGCGGCGCCAAGATCATCCACGTCGATCCGCGCTTCACCCGAACATCCGCCGTAGCCGACCTCTATGTGCCCATTCGCAGCGGCAGCGATATCGTGTTCTTAGGGGCCATTATCAATTGGGTGCTGGAAAACGAACGATACTTTAAAGAGTACGTGAGTCTGTTTACCAATGCGTCGAGCATTGTCGTTGAAGCATTTGCGGATACCGAAGATTTGGACGGACTGTTCTCGGGCTGGCACGATGTTGGTGGACAGGACGCGAGCCAGGCAGACTCCGGAACATCCCGGCAATCCCATGAGGGCGGCGCTCAAAGTCGCGACGGTACCAAGGAGCCGAGCGCATACGATGTCCAGACCTGGGAATTTGAATACGACGACGTGCCGGCCGCCAGTGGCGGAGGAACTGCTAAAGTTCTCCGGCGCGATCCAACGCTCACCCATCCGCGCAGCGTTTTTCAAATACTTAAACGTCATTTCTCGCGTTACACGCCGGAGATGGTTCAAGACATCTGCGGAACGCCGCCCGAGGCTTTCCTCGAAGTCTGCAATGCGCTAGCCGATAATAGCGGCCGCGAGCGGACAACGGCATTTGCCTACGCGGTCGGCTGGACGCAACATACAGTCGGCGTGCAGTACATTCGCACGGCAGCGATCTTGCAGCTGTTACTCGGGAACATCGGGCGGCCCGGCGGCGGCATTATGGCCCTGCGCGGTCACGCCAATATTCAAGGCGCGACGGACATCGCCACGCTGTACGACCTGTTGCCAGGCTATCTGCCCATGCCCTCAACCCAACGTGATGAGCAGACGCTTGCGAGTTATCTTACGTGCAATGCGAAAGCAACTGGCGCTTGGGTAAACATGCCGAAGTATGTCGTCTCGATTCTGAAAGCTTTTTACGGTGCTGCCGCCACCAAAGAAAACGACTTCTGCTTTGAATATCTCCCGCAATTAACGGGCGACCATTCCACGCTTCCAACGCAGATTGCCATGAAAGATGGCTTGATCGACGGGTATTTTGTGATCGGCCAAAACCCAGCCGCTTCCGGTATGAACGCCGAACTCGCGCGTGCAGGTATGGGCCGCTTGAAGTGGATGGTCAACGTTGACTCTTACGAAACCGAGACCGCATCTTTTTGGCGACGCGAAGGGGTCGACCCGAAAACCATCGGCACCGAATGCTTTTTTATTCCAGCGGCAACGGTTCTTGAAAAAGAAGGGACGCTCACTAATACAAATCGCCTGCTTCAGTTTCACGACAAAGCCGTGCAGCCGGCGGGTGAAAGCGTTTCCGATTTGTGGTTCATACACCAGCTCGGTTTACGCTTGAGGGCACTGTACGCAGGTTCCACCGACCAAAAGGACCGGCCCATCTTAGACCTCACGTGGGAGTATCCGCATGAGGACGAAGCGGAGCGCAAGCGCGGTGAACCATCCGTTCGCAAGGTCATGCAAGAGATTAATGGCTATGACGTAGCGACCGGCGAGCAACTCAAAACGTTTGCGGATCTAAAAGATGATGGCAGCACAGCTGCCGGAGCGTGGATCTACACCGGCGTGTGTCCAGACCGTCACACACATCGCGCACGCAGCCGCAACGCAGATGATTGGACCTCGCTGGATTGGGGCTTTGCGTGGCCGGCCAACCGCCGGATGCTTTACAATCGAGCGTCGGCCGACGCAGACGGCCACCCCTGGAGCGAACGCAAAAAATATATCTGGTGGGACCAGGAACAACAGCAATGGACCGGCGCCGATGTGCCGGAC
>JALYIF010000064.1 GCA_030775925.1 Vulcanimicrobiota bacterium
TAACGGTGAGGGTACTGGCGTCGCCATCATTGCCCGCGGCGTTCTCTTCAGGGAGCTCCCAATATTTTTGTGTTTGAAGCAGACGTGCGACTTCGGCAAATTCCCGTTTGGAAATGTGCGCATGAAAGAGGCCTACGCGCGGTGCAAAGCTGCCGCCCCGATACGTTGCCTGGCCGCTCACCTGGTACTCAGTTGAAAATTGGGGGCACGAGCCGTAGCATGCCGTGCGTTCAAAGCGCACCCGAGTGATGGGGGCGGTGGCGGAATTAGAAGAAGGAGCGGGGCTGCATGAGCCCAGCGCCAGCAACAATGCCACAACAACTCTCACAGAGCGGGAGAAAGTTACCAGATTCCGAGCATGAGTTTCACGTCGTCGCTCGCCATCTCTTTGGGATCCCAAGGAGGTGAAAAAGTAATATCGACCTTTGCGGTGCTCACGCCATCCATCGACTGAACTTTATCCAGGACATCTTTTCGAAACTGCGGACCGACGGGGCACATTGGCGATGTCAACGTCATGGTGACGGTGACATGCTCGTTCTTTTCGCCCGCGACTTCAACGCCGTAAATAAGGCCCAGGTCGATGATGCTTAAATGAAGTTCCGGGTCGTTAACATCTTGAAGTGCAGCGCGCACTTCGTCGGTGGTCGGCATGGTGATATTTTCCGTTCCAAATAAGGCAAGCGTCGGCCTGATGGCTCTGCGATACGTTTCGACACGCGGCAACATGCCCCGGTTTCGCTCTTTTTACACTACCCAAACGTTTGTGACCGGCTTCTCGCGTAAGCCACGAGGGAAGGTCGACCGTGGTCGGGTACTCTGTGAGCAAGAACGTCACGACGAAACTTCGCGCATCGTCTCAAGGTTATACCTACATACCGGCAGTGGCAAGAACTATGGTGGCACTTTTCGGGAAACGGGTATAGAAGCAGCCAGGGATAGCCGAGCCGGGACCGGCCGGCAAGGGAGTTGGAGAAAATCATGTCAATGTGGGAACCGTTCACCGAGCGAGCCAGGCGCAGTATCGTGCTGGCCCAAGAAGAGGCCCAGCGTCTCGGGAACAACTACATCGGAACCGAGCATATCTTGCTCGGCATCATTTCTGAGGGCGAAAGCCTTGCCGCCAAAGTGCTGGAAACGCTCGGCGTAAATCTGGCCAAGGTGCGCCAAGAAGTCGAAGCGATCGTGGGTCGCGGCGGCCAAACGGTTCAGCAGGAGATGGTTTTTACGCCCCGCGCAAAGCGCGTGATCGAGCTTGCTTTTGAAGAAGCCCGCCAGCTCAACCACAACTATATTGGGACCGAGCACCTGCTTTTGGGACTTATCCGCGAGGGTGAAGGCGTGGCCGCTCGCGTCCTGACCAACCTCGGGGTCGACCCGGCCAAAGTCCGTCTCCAAACAACCTCCTTGCTGGGCGCCGAGGGACAGCCGCCCGCCCCCAAGGGTAAGTCGAAGACACCGACGCTGGATGCCTATGGACGCGACTTGACCACCCTGGCACGCGAAAACAAATTGGACCCCGTTATTGGGCGCGCGACCGAAATCGAGCGCGTTATTCAAATCCTGGCCCGCCGTACCAAAAACAATCCGGCCCTCATCGGTGAGCCCGGCGTTGGTAAGACGGCGATTGCCGAAGGTCTGGCGCAGCGCGTTATCAAGGGCGATATTCCCGAGCAGCTTCGCGATCGGCGCGTCATCACGCTGGATTTGGCAGGCCTCGTTGCCGGAACCAAGTACCGTGGCGAATTTGAAGAGCGGATGAAACGCGTCATGGATGAAATCCGGGGCGCGGCCGGCGAGATCATCCTCTTTATTGATGAGTTGCACACATTGGTCGGTGCGGGGGCAGCCGAAGGCGCGATCGACGCGAGTAATATCATTAAGCCGGCGCTGGCTCGCGGCGAACTACAGTGCATCGGCGCAACAACCCTGAACGAGTTTCGCAAGCACATCGAAAAAGATTCCGCATTAGAACGCCGCTTCCAGCCGATCATGGTGGGCGAACCTTCGATTGATGAAACAATTGAAATCCTCAAAGGACTGCGCGACCGCTATGAGGCGCATCACAAGGTTCAAATTACTGACGAAGCGCTCGTGGCAGCGGCCAAGCTCGGTGACCGGTATATCACCGATCGGTTCCTGCCCGATAAAGCGGTCGACTTAATTGACGAAGCTTCATCGCGCGTGCGCCTGCAAGCCACGTTGCCGCCGCCCGAAGTACGGGACGTGGAAGCACAACTGCGCAAGATCTTGAGTGAAAAAGAGTCGGTCGTTAAATCGCAAGATTTCGACAAGGCTGCGACGATTCGCGAACAAGAAGAGAAGTTGCGCTTAGAAAAAGCGCGCCTCGAACAGCAGTGGAACGATCAAAAAGCCGGCGATGATAAGGCCTTAAAAGTCACCGAAGCCGACATCGCACATATTGTATCGGCTTGGACGAAGATTCCGGTTTCGAAGCTTGCCGAAGCAGAGACCGCAAAATTGCTCAATATGAAAGAGTCGTTGCACGAGCGGGTGATTGGCCAAGACCAGGCGATCGAAGTGATTACGCGTGCCATCCGGCGCTCGCGCGCCGGTCTGAAAAATCCGAAACGCCCGATTGGATCGTTCATCTTCCTGGGTCCTACCGGCGTCGGCAAAACCGAAGTCGCGCGCAGCGTTGCCGAGTTCTTATTTGACGACTCGGAATCGATGATTCGCATCGACATGTCGGAGTACATGGAGAAATACGCGGTTAGCCGTCTTGTCGGGGCGCCTCCGGGATACGTTGGCTACGAAGAAGGCGGCCAACTCACCGAGGCGGTCCGGCGCCGGCCGTATTGTGTCGTCTTGCTGGATGAAATCGAGAAAGCGCATCCGGATGTCTTCAATTTGCTGCTGCAAGTTTTGGATGACGGGCGGCTCACCGATTCGCAAGGCCGCGTCGTTGATTTCAAAAATGCCGTCATTATCATGACCAGCAACGTCGGCGCGACCGGAATGCAGACGACGACGGATATTGGATTCCGCACTCAGCGCGACGAAGGCAAATCCGACGACCAGATGTACGACAAGATGAAAGGCAAAGTGCTGGAAGAGGTCAAGCACACCTTTCGGCCCGAGTTTATCAATCGTGTTGATGAAATTGTCGTCTTCCACCAGCTCACGCGTGACGAGATCGAGCAGATTGTCGGGCTCGAACTCAACAAGGTGATTCGCGAAGTCAAGGCTCAGGAAATGAATCTGGAAGTGACCGACGACGCAAAGAAATTGCTTGCGAAGAAGGGCTGGGATCCGCAGTTCGGTGCCCGTCCGCTGCGCCGCGCCATTCAGCGCGAAGTAGAGGACGAACTCTCCGAAGAGATGCTGCGCGGAACGTTTAATTCCGGGGATCATATTCTGGCCGAAGTGGATCCGGATAATCCGGAGAAGCTCAAATTTAGCAAGATTCCGGCGATTGATCCGCCGTCGCCCAGAGAGCCGGCAGTCAGCCAATAAACGACAAAGCGAGCGTCCGAGAAGTCGGGCGCTCGTTTCTTTTCCGGGAACCTCAAGTCGAGTGGTGAACGTTGCGCGCGTATGAAGCGTATGCAACGTGTTTGGGTTTTGCTGGTCTCGTCCGTCTTTTTGTGTTCGCAAGCCGGCCTCGCGCAAGAGATTCCCGCACCGTCGCCCACCGCGCCGCCCACGCCGGTCGTGCTGCCGTCGGAGTCGCCGAGCCCGACGCCATCACCCGCCGTGCTCGTCGCCACAC
>JALYIF010000065.1 GCA_030775925.1 Vulcanimicrobiota bacterium
ATTAAGCACCCGTGCTTTTTAGGCGTCGATATGGCGACGTACGACGAGCTGATTGCCGCGAATTTTACGGTCGAAGAGATCCGGCAAAAAATCGGCGCCGATACGCTCGGCTATCTAAGTTTAGATGGACTCATCCGCGCTACCGGCCGCAAACGCGAAGAAATGTGCCTGGGCTGCTTAACCGGCGAATATCCGAACGTCCCAGCCGCCCACGAAAACAGAGTCGTCGCCGTCTAGCGATTATTTTGTTGGGAACGATTTTTCGGAAACGTCGGAAGCGTAGCGTTTGAGGGCGTTGACGGTGTCGGCGCCGAGATCGGCATAGCGTTTTGCAAAAGACGGCGATTCGGGATAGAGTCCCAGAATGTCGTGCAGCACCAACACCTGCGCGTCACACGCGCCTCCCGATCCAATGCCGACGGTTGGAATCGCGAGCGTCGCAGTAATCTCTGCGGTTATATCATGATCGACGACTTCCAGCACGACTGCGTAGGCGCCGGCTTCTTGCACGGCGCGCGCATCTGCGAGTAGGGCCTCACGATTACTACGCATCTTGTAGCCGGGTCCGAGTCCCGCCGTTTGCGGAAGCAAACCAATATGCGCCATCACCGGAATTCCCGCATCGACAATGGCTTTAATACGATCTGCGGCGCGTACGCCGCCTTCAAGTTTTACTGAGGTTGCGCCGCCCTCTTGCACCATACGGCTCGCCGCGCGAATGGCATCGGCGTCGCTGGCCTGATAGGTGCCGAACGGCAGATCGGTGACGATGTGCGCTTTGGTCGTGCCGCGCGCGACGGCCGCCGTGTGGTGGAGCATATCGTCCAGCGTTACATGCGTGGTGGATTCATATCCCAGCACCACCATGCCCAGACTGTCGCCGACCAGAATTACATCGATGCCGGCCTCTTCTGCGCAGCGCGCAAAGGGGGCGTCATATGCGGTCACTACGGCAAAGGGAGCCAGGCCTTTTCGACGAGCAATGCTTCCGGCAGTCAGCCGGCGTGCGGCCCTGCGTTTCTGCGGAACATCCTGGCGTGGCTCGGCGTTATAGGGGAGGCTTTCTGTTGGAGGTACCACGGTTTTGAAACTGTTTCGTTCGCTTGCCATACTCCCTGTGCTTGGACTCGCCTTTTGTGCCGCTGCCGCGCAAACGGCCGGACAGACTGCTCCCCGGACCGTCAAGATGAGCGCCTCAGATGCCTCAGCCCGGATATTCGTTGCCGATCGCAGTGCGAAGCCCGGTAACGGGCCGAGTGGCGTGCCACACGGGGCCGGAGTGCGGCCAGGTGACGATACGGACGATGGAACGCAAACGGTACTGGCCGCGGATGCGAGCGATTTACTCGTCTCGCTTGATAAGTGGCGCCAGGCGCAGGGGACTGCCCAAATCTCGCACGTGGCAAATAATCGCGACCGCGTTACCTTCCAGTTCCAAAATTTGATCGCATTCGGTGTCTATAGCGTCTTTGTGGCCGATTTAAGTAATCCGGACGCGGGCGCGCTGCTCGCTTTGGATGGCTCAGGCGACGGTAACACCTTTGATGCCGCTGAAGATGGCACCGGGTCGCTGACGATCACGACGCGCGATCCCCTGACCAGTTCGCAGGCGCTGATTCTCATCTATCACAGCGATGATACCGGCCACGGCCCCTCGCCTGGAACAATCGCTGTAGACGCGCACGAGCAAATCATCGCACACCTGTGATCGCAATGCCGTCCTGCCGATGAAGGCAGAAGAGGATCACACATCGGGAGGCTGGGTGGAAATCGATCAAACCCAAGCGTTGTATGCCCAGGCGCGCACAGTTCACGACAAGGGTGACTTTAAGGCTCTTGAAGTTCTTGCGACGGAATTATACGAGCACGCTCAAGAGAGTCGCGACGATGTCATGATGGCGCGGGCGCACAATTTGCTCGGCAATTGTGCACTTTATGCTGTGGATGGGGACAAGGCCGAACGATTCTATCGTAGCGCTCTCGAGCATTTTCGCGCGGCTGGCGACCCGCAAGGCGAAGCGATCATTGCGCTCAATCTTGGGTGCATCGCCTCGGACCTGCACATGGATCAAATCGAAGCGCGGCGGCAATGGGAGTATGCTCTGGCGCTTTTTCGAGAGCAAAGCGACCCCCTGCGCACCGCCATTGCGCTCGCAAATCTGGCGGAGCTCAACCGGCTTGAGGGAGATTATGCCCGTGCCTT
>JALYIF010000066.1 GCA_030775925.1 Vulcanimicrobiota bacterium
ATTGCGCGCCGGGTCTATCGCGGGACATTCATTACCATCCCCAATCTCGTTTTGAAAAAACAAGTGATCCCGGAGTTATTGCAGGACGCGGCCACGCCGGGCGCACTCAGTGATGCGATGGAGCGGATCTTGCGCGAGCCGTCTCTACAATACGCCGAGCTTGCTGCGCTGCGAACGGCGCTCGGACCCGCCGATGCATTGCAACGGGCTGCGGCCTTTGCCGCCACCCTGGCGAACGCATAGCGTGCGCATCTATCACACGTCGGACTTGCACGACCATGGTGGAATTGCCGCACCCTTGCAGGCCTTGCGCGCTGCGCATCCGGGCCTCCTATTCGATTGCGGCGACTCTTTGCGCGGAAGCCAAACGGTCTATCACAAAAGCGAACCGATCCTCGCACAAATTGACGAGGCCGGATACGATGCACAGGCGATCGGCAATCGTGAGTTTCACTATGTGTTCTCACTCTTAAAAGCTCGGGCGTCCAAAATGCGCCACCCGTTGATATGCTCAAATTTGGTTGATATCAAAGGCCGCAACCTGCCATTTGCCGATCATTTGCGATTGGATGGCCCGGGCGGGTCCGTGTATATTGCTGCATTGCTGATCATGCAATATCCGCAAAACAGTTTTTGGGAACGCCTCTTCGGGTGGCGGTTTTTGGATCCGGTCGACGTGATCGAGCAGCATGCCGCGCGCGTCCGGCCGGGAGAATTGTTCATCGTGCTTTCTCACTTGGGGTTGTCGCTCGACCGTAAACTTGCCGCTGCCATACCGCGAATTGAATTGTTGCTCGGCGGTCATAGTCACGACACGCTCGTGCAACCCGAGATGGTGGGCGAGGTGCCAATTATCCACGCCGGGCCATACGGAAAGTTTGTTTCGGCGAGCGATATTTCGTTTAGTGCGAAAACGCAACGTTACGAAATCGAGCACTTTGCGCTCCTGCCACTGTTGCAACCGGCATGAAACGCTTGCTTTTTGTGAGTAACGGGCATGGTGAGGAAGCCATTGCGGGACGTATCGCTGCGGATATGAGCAAGCGGTGCGATGTCCAATGCGATCATCTCGCACTGGTGGGCGATTTTGGTCACCCGTCTTTGATGCACCAAGTCGGGCCACGCCGCTCCATGCCCAGTGGCGGACTCATTGCGATGGGGAATCTCCGCAATATGTGGCGCGACCTCAAAAATGGTTTGGTCGCACATACCATCGCACAGGTACGGTTTCTTCATTCCGTGCGTGGCCGCTACGATTGCGCGATTGCCGTAGGTGATACGTTTGCGCTGCTTATGGCAAAGCGATCCCGCGCTCGTCGCACCGTCTTTGTTGGAACGGCCAAGAGCGTGTATGTCGCCCCCTACGGAAAGGGCGAGCGGCGCATACTTGCTGGTGCCGATGCGATTTTTGTGCGCGACGAGCACACAGCGGCACACTTGCGCGCGAGCGGTGTCGCTGCAGAGGCGCCAGGAAATGTTATTGTCGATCTATTCTCCGAGCGCACGCAAACGGTTCCGGCTTTTGCCGAGCGCATAGCGATTTTTCCAGGCAGCCGGGAGTCCGCGTACGCCGATGCGGTATTTTTGTGTGCTGTTTTGCGCGACGTAGCCGGGCGAAGGCCGGGGATTGGGGCGACGCTTTCCGTTGCCCCAGGTTTGGATGCGGCCCGTTTTGCGAGTGGATGCCGGGAAGACGGATGGAACGTCGGCCCTGGGGCCTCACCTGAGGTGCCGTTTGTGCTTTCGCTTGGAGGCCGGGCGATCGTTACTGCGTGGAGTGGAGCACCGGGTGCCATGCTCTCGGGCGCGCTCGTTGTGCTGGGCCAAGCCGGTACGGCAAATGAAGCGGCTGCTGCAGACGGGATTCCGGTGGTCGCTTTCGAGCCGCCCGGCGCGCGGCAGCACGGTTGGTATCGGATGCGGCAGCGAGGCTTGCTGGGTGATGCCATGCTGATGATTTCCGGGAATGTTGCTGACTCGGCTCGCGCCCTCGAGCGTCTGCTGGATGATCAAGCTGCGCGCGATGCGATGGGCGCAGCCGGCCGTGAACGGATGGGACTTCCGGGCGGGTCGGCGGCTATCGCCGCGAAGATTGCTGTCATGGTGGACTGTTGAACCGGCCGATTCGGCTGATTCTAGCCTTTGCGTTTTTCATTGTTCCGTTGTTTCCGTCATTCATCACGTTGACCGCGGTGACGGTGCCGGGCGTCTCGCTGCTGCCGCCGCCCGTTACGCTCACGCTTATGGCCATCGTATTTTGTATGGCGATCTATGGCTGCATTGCGCTGCGCAACTCGCCGCCCGAACCGATCCCCATGCTGTGGCCGCTTCTGGGCTGGCTGGGAGTTGAAATCATCAGCTTGCTTTTGGGATTCGATCCGATCGGCGGCGCACTATTTATTACGATCTTTGGATTTAGCGTGCTGTGGCACGTTCTGATTACCAGGTTTTACCGGCTGCCCGGTGCGGCGCTGCTCTTTTACCGGGCCTATTTGCTTTCGGGTGCGCTCGCGGCGCTTGCGGCAATCGCGATGGTCGTCACAAAAATTCCCGCAGCGGAATATACGGTCGGTCACGGGCGCGCTATCGGCACGTTCATTCTTCCCGGGGAGCTTGCCGGGTATCTCATTATCTATCTGCCGCTTGCATTCGCGATCGCGCGGGTTACCAAACATCGGGATGTACGCATTTTGGGCATTGTGGGCGTCGCGGCCGGCAGTATCGCTTTCTTGATGACCTTTTCACGGGCCGGCTGGATGGGATTGGCTGTCGCGCTCTCGTTTCTGATGTTTACGCAGATGCGCCGGTGGCGCGGCCGTTCGGCACTTGCGGTACTTGCGGTAACCATCGCCGCCATCGTGTTGTTTTTTGATGCGCATCATAACCCGTCGGAAAATTACACGCGTATTTCCATCTGGCAGGCTGCGGTGGATATGGTCAAACGCTTTCCATTTACCGGCGTCGGGCCGTTTGCGTTCGAGCGCGTTTATCCGCTCGTCCGCCTCCCGGACGGCGAGCCAATGGCCTTTCATGCGCATAGCTTCATGCTGACGATTGCTGCCGAGATGGGCATGCTCGGGGTTGTTGCGGTGCTTTTTGCGTGGTGGCGCTTCATTGTGATCCTACGCAATCGGATTGCGAGCGCCGATCCGGTGAATGCATCTTTAGCCCTGGCGGTGGCGGCGGGACTTCTTGGAACGTGGGTGCAAGGCCTCATCGATACGGTGAGTGTGGTAATTTTTGGTTTGTGGCTCCCATTTATGGCAATCGCCCTGTGCTGCGCCCATGACGGGTTGCTCGAATGAGATGGCCGGCCGCCTACGGGCTGCTTCTGCTGTGCGTTGCGGGATGTGCGCCCCATGGGCAGGGTACTGCGCCCTCTAAGGAGCCGCGCGTTTCACCCTCAGCAAGTTCAGGCTTGCCCCCGATCACGATCCATAGCCACGGTAAGAGCAACGAGCCCGTTCGCATTGTCGAGCAGCAAGGGAATAAAAAGATTTACGAACTGCAGGCGCAATCGACGGAATCCAGCATGGAATCACAAAGCCAGTTTCGCGGAACGTTTTCAAAAACACACGTGACATTTTACGGCTCTGATGGATCCAACTTGGTGGGTGATGCCCCGCTTACGACCATCGACAAAGCGACGCAGCGTGTGGTCATGCAAGGCGGCGTGGTTGGGAAAACGAACGATGGCATGATCTTGCGATGCGACGAACTCCAGTATAACCGTAGCACCGGACAGCTGCACGGCATCGGCAATGTCCACATTATCTCTGCGCAAGGCTACTCCCTAACCGGGGGCTCGTTCACAAGCGACCTTAAGCTTACTCATGTACACATGCAATGATGAATAGCGGCAAGCAGCGTATCGTGGTGCGCGATCTATGTAAGCGGTATGGCGAGCGGACGGTTGTTAACCACGTGCAAGCCGATATCAGTACGGGTGAGGTTGTTGGCCTACTGGGTCCCAATGGAGCGGGAAAGACCACGACGTTTTATATGGTCGTTGGGCTGGTAAAGCCCGATGCGGGAACGGTTTTACTCGAGGACGGTGGCACGGAAGTCGATCTCACGACCGCCCCCATGTATATGCGTGCTCGCCGCGGCATTGGATATCTGGCGCAAGAAAATTCGATCTTCCGCAAGCTGACGGTCGGTGATAATATCCGTCTCATCTGGGAAATGAACGGCATGTCGCGGCGCGAACAAGACGAGCGACTTCCCGCCTTGCTTAAAGAGTTTGGGCTGCAAGACTTCATCAATGCGCGGGGCGACAGTCTCTCGGGCGGGGAACGGCGTCGCGTGGAAATTGCGCGCGCGATTGCAACCGAACCAGCGTTCTTGTTGCTGGATGAGCCGTTTACCGGCATCGACCCCATCGCCGTAGCAGATATTCAAAAGATGATCCGGCAGCTGCGAGATCGCGGCCTCGGAGTCTTAATTACCGATCATCAAGTTCGCGAAACGCTGGCGATTGTGGATCGGGCCTACATCTTGAACAACGGCCGCATCGAGGTCTCGGGATC
>JALYIF010000067.1 GCA_030775925.1 Vulcanimicrobiota bacterium
GGTTCGGGCAACGCAGTGCCGCCGTTCTCGTGCCAGTCGCCTAAGCGCAAAATATCATCGTATGCGATCCGCGAGACGCCGCGAATGAACGTGCGTCCAGCGCCCAGTGAGGGCAAGTTCGTGGTCATCACCGCAATAACATAGGGGCCCGATCCCGCATAGACGATCCCTACATCGTTCAGTGTGTCGTGCAGCGTTCCGGTTTTATGCGCAATTTGCACGTCACTCGGAAGCGGTTCGGGAATCAAACCGTTGTGCCGCTGTCCGGAAAGAATGGAGATCATCTCGCGCGACGACCATTCATCGACCAGTCGCGAGTTCGCCATTTGCGTCAGGAGCTCAACCATATCGGACGGTGAACTGCGCAGCGCCCAGCGAATAGCATTCCCTTCCGAACGGATGTAGTCGGAAAGCTTGGTGTGTTGCAATCCCATATCCAGCATAGTTGCATTGATCTGCTGACGTCCTACCAAGCGAATCAGCATGTTGGTTGCCGTGTTGTCGCTGACCGTAATCATCGCGCTCAACAGTTGGGAAACCGGATAACTCGAGCCGACCGATCGATCGGACAGCCAGCCGGAGCCCCAATCCTTATCGGAGCGCTGGAGCGTTACGCGCGTATTGAAATCGAAGTGCCCCTGCGAGAGCTGATGAAAGACCTCGACCATCACGGGAATTTTGATGGTCGAAGCCGCGGGCATGCTGGCGGTTGAGTTGACGCCCTCGCTGAACCCGGTTGAGAGATCTCTGATCTCCATTGCAACGTGGCCGGGGGCATGCAATGACATAGCGGAAAGCGACATCTGCAGGTCGGCCAGCGGGCCGGGCATGAGCGCGGCACTTGCCATTGCGGGAGCAACGAATAAGACGGCGGCGATCGCAAGGCTCACGAGATATCGCATATACAACCAGTCGGCATTTTGCAAGATTCTATTTAGACGTTTGTCTGTTCTTTATTAGAACGAGGTGAGAACTCCGTTTGTGCCTTAAGGTTTGTCGCTAATACGGAACGCCGTCTGCGGCCGGGGCCCGCACGCGGCCCGTTAGCCCGGCTAGCGCAACTAATGCGGCGAGGTATGGGAGCGCTTGCATTGCTTCGTTCGGGATGCCCGAGCGCTGCAAAATATACTGGAGCGCTTCAAATAATCCAAAGAATAGCGCTGCGCCCACGGCTCCGAATGGCGTCCAGCGTCCGAAGATCACGGCCGCGAGAGCGATGAAGCCGCGGCCCGCGATCATTCCGTCGGAATACAAGTTGAGTTCGCCCACCGAGAGATAGGCGCCGCCGAGGCCGGCAAGCGCACCCCCGATGGTTACCGCGATCATCCTGGTGCGCAACGGATTGAGCCCGGCGGCCGCTACAGCATGCGGGTTCTCACCACACGCGCGAACCCGTAATCCCCAAGGCGTGTAATACAACAGGCAATGCAAAGCCGCCGCGCACAAAAACGCCAGCGCGATCATGATCCAACTGGAAGCCTCCAGTGAAGGCACTTCTTTGCTTGCGCCGGGTTGGTTGAAGATCAACACAAGTGCGAAAGCGGCGCCTCCGATGGCAATGAGATTGATGCCGGTTCCCGCGACGATCTGATCGACGCGGAACTTCGTCGCGAGGACGCCGAGTAACGCACCAAAGAGTGCGCCCGCAGCAATGCCTGCAAAAATTCCAGCCACAGGACTGCCGGTTGCATTGGCGATTACAACGGCGGTAAATGCGCCGGCGGTCATCATGCCTTCCAGGCCGATGTTGATGATACCGGACCGCTCGGAGATCACGCCGGCAAGTGCGGCATAGATGAGCGGGGTTGCTTTGATCAGCGTAAGTGGGATGATTGCAACCAAGATGGCTATGGCGTCGTTCATGCCGTGGTTTTCTCCGTTTGGGTTGCTACGAACCGCCGCGCGGCTAGCACCACAATAATCAGACCTTCAATGACGCGAATGGCATCTTTGGGAACTTGGGCGGATGCCTGCATGGCAATACCGCCGCTTTCTAAGATGCCAAAGCCCAGTGCTGCCAGGCAAATCCAACGTGGATCCAGATCGCCGACGAGTGCAACCGCGATCGCGGTATAACCGTAACCTGGGCTGAGTTGCGTGTTAAAGCGATGCAACACGCCCGTGACGATGGTTGCGCCGCCGAGGCCGGCAATGGCGCCCGACAAGCTCATCGCCAAGACATTCATTCGCGACATATTTACGCCGTTGCGGCGGGCTGCTTCCGGCGCTTCGCCGGCCGCGCGCAGGTCGTATCCAAAGACTGTTTTGGCAAATACCAGATGTAGAAGAAACGCGGTCACCAGTGCGACCAGCAGTGCAACGCTCAGTCGCGTGTCCGGAATCAGGACCGGCAGCCATGCAGCCGGTAAGAGCGGCGCAGTCTCGGCGCCTGAGGCGAGCGGGCTGCGAAACGGCCCAACGACAAGATAGCTTGCAAAAAAGGCCGCTACAAAATTCAACATGAGGGTCGAGATAATTTCGTTGGCTTTAAACTTTGCACGCATGACGCCGGCGATTCCGCCCCACAAGCCGCCGCCGACGAAGCCGCACAACAACAGAACAAAAAAGGCAACAATCCCGGGCATTGCCACATGCGAACCGACAATCCCGGCAAACAAACCGCCGATCAGTAACTGCCCTTCCGCACCAATATTAAAGAGCCCGGCGCGGAATGCCAGACACACGCCTAGCGCGGGAAATAGCAGTGCGGTTGTTTGCACGAGCGTCTCGGCAATCTGATGCTGGCCGCCGAGCGCGCCCGCAAAGAGTGCCGAGAATCCCTCAACGGGGCTGACGCCCGCCACGAGCATCGCGATGGCTGCGAGGACGAGTGCGAGTACGACCGAGCCCATTGGACCGGTAAAAAATTTGCGCGCGGTCATGTTGAGCCTGCCATGAGCCGACCAATCGCGCCGCGATCAATGGTCGCGCGCTCGAACGATCCGACGATCGCTCCACGGTACATCACCAGAATGCGATCCGCCAAACTCAAAATTTCGTCCAATTCAAATGAGATGAGGAGCACCGCGCCACCGCGATTGCGGGTTTCCATAAGTCGGGACTGCACGAG
>JALYIF010000068.1 GCA_030775925.1 Vulcanimicrobiota bacterium
CAATGATTCCTATGATGCTGTAACGCGCACGATTCACTGGGATCCCTATAGTGCGCTGCGCACCACGAGCGGTGGAACGCAATCACCCGCACTTGGACTCGGACACGAAGCCGATCACGCCATCGTAAACGCGGGGCGTGCAGCTCCCGGCTGGAACACCCGCGTGCGGGCCTACGATGATCTTGAAGAGCAACGCGTTATTCGCGGTAGCGAGGCGCACGCGGCGCGAACGCTCGGCGAGAGCGCCCGCCACAATCACCGCGGCTCAACCTATCGTGTTGCCAGCCCCATCGACCGCTAAGCGCGACTTATTTGAGTTGCGTGAACACGTAGGTTGCAACATCGTGCAAGTCTTGCTTGGACAGCTTCCATCGCGGCATCACCGGATCGAGCGGCTTTCCAAGATTATCGACACCGGTCGAAATTGCACGTTCCAGCGATGACACGGTATAAGGAACTTTCTGCTTGGAGGTGAGCGCAGCATGCCGTAGATCAGCGCTAACGGCACCGCCCGAAAGATGCACGCCGCCCGCGCCGTCCGCGCGATGGCACGCGGCACAACTCTTAATGAGTGGCGTCTTGAGTGCGACGATTTGCTTCCCACTTGCATCACGTCCGGTTTGAAAAATTGCCTGGCCATTGCTCGTTGCGGGTGCTAAGGCTGAGGCAACGGGTGCCGCCGTAGCCGACGTGCTGGTCCCACTTTGGGTCGCGCAAGCGCAGAGCGCGAGAAGTACCACGGGCGCGAGTCGCGTTACGAACCCTAGATGCATCGATCGTTCCTCTCCTTGCGCATCAGCGCGAGCCGGCGTCGAGGACCTGCGTTTGCAAGCTGGAACAGCGCAAACTATGTCCGATATGGCTCTATCCATCAGCCGGCTGGAACTCCCCTTGGTCCATCCATTTAAGATTACTAGGGGCGAGGAAACGGTCGCCCGCACCGCAATCTTTCGCTTGCGCTGGAATGCGCTGGAAGGGTTAGGCGAAACCGCGCCCATCGAGCGCTACGCCGAGTCCGTGGAAACCGTGCAAGCTTGGTATGCGCAACACCCGCTCCGCTCCGCCGATCCGTATCTGGTCGACGAGTTGCTGGCAGATATCCCACCGGCAGCCAGGTGCGGCCTCGACATCGCGCTCCACGATCTCATCGGCAAAGACAACGGCGTGCCGCTCTATCGACTCCTCGGGCTCGATCCCGCAAAAACACCCACGACATCGTTCACCATCGGTATGGCCGATCCGCAGAAGACACTGGAAAAGGTTGCTGAGGTCGCGCAGCACCCAATTCTTAAAATCAAGTTGGGATCGGGCGATGCGCGGCAAGAGATCGGCACGATCGAACTGATCCGCTCAAAGTACACCGGCACAATCCGGATCGATGCAAACGAAGGTTGGACGCCGGATTCAGCAGTGCAGATTTTAAACGAGATGCAGCGTTTCGATATTGAGTTCTGCGAGCAACCCATCCCCGCAGGATCGCCCGCGCAATTGCGCTATGTCCGCGAACGCGTAAAAATTCCGATCGTTACCGATGAAGACTCTTGCGATGCGCGTGACCTCCCTGCACTCCTCGGTTGCGTGGACGGTGTAAATGTCAAGCTTGTGAAATGCGGCGGCATTCGCGGCGCGCTCGAAATGATTCACACCGCGCGCGCAATGGGTATGAAAATCATGCTCGGCTGCATGGTCGAGAGCGCGATCCTGTCAACGGCGGCGGCACATCTCTCGCCGCTCGTAGATTGGGCTGACATCGACGGGCCTTTCCTCACAGCGAAAGATCCATTTGTGGGCGTAAGCTACGACAACGGCAAACTCGTCCTGCCCGGCGGCCCGGGTTTGGGCGTGCAAGAGATCGCCGGAGCTTCGAAATGAAGCGTCGCTACGTTATTCTTGCCTCGGGTGAATTTTTAGACAACGCGAAGACGGCACAGGGCGTTATTGCCTACGCTTCCGATGAAGTCGTTGCGGTGATCGATCCGGACCACAGCGGAAAGACCGTTACCGAGGTTGTCCCACATTTACGCAGCGATGCGCCCTTTGTGAACGATCTGCAGAGCGCGCTTGCCTATCGGCCAACTGCACTGCTGATCGGCGTTGCGCCTCCCGGCGGCGCCCTACCGCAGTCGTGGCGCGATCAAATCGTGCGCGCCATCGAGGCGGGACTTGAAATTGTGAGCGGCTTGCATGATCTGTTGGCTGAAGATCCCGAATTTGCTGCCGCCGCAAAAAAACACGCTGTGCGCATTTGGGACGTACGGGTTCCGCCGACCGTGCCGCTTTTTTCAGGCGCCGTCTACGACGTGCAATCGCCAATTCTTTTAACAGTTGGGAGCGACTGCGCCGTCGGCAAGATGACGGTTTCTCTGGAACTCGTCCGCGCAGCGCGCGAGCGCGGTAAAAACGCGACCTTTGTGCCGACCGGCCAAACGGGCATCATGATCGCCGGTTGGGGTATTTCGGTTGACCGCGTGATCAGCGATTTTGCTCCCGGAGCAGCCGAGCAACTCGTGTTGCAGGCCGATTCCAACGCGGAACTTATCGTCGTTGAAGGCCAGGGCAGCATTAACCATCCCGCTTACGCTCCCGTAACTTTGAGCCTGATGTACGGGTCCGCGCCTGATGTCCTAGTACTGGTGATCGATCCCACTCAGCGGACAATCGGAAACCATCGCACCCCCACACTGGGATATCCCGAACTCATTGCGGCGTACGAAAATGTTTGCGGGTTTGTCAAACCGGCCAAAGTGATTGGCATCGCACTCAATACGCGCGCGCTTTCCGAGACGCAAGCCCGAGATGAAATCGCAAACGCAAGATCGCTAACCGGCCTTCCGGTCGATGATGTCGTGCGTAACGGGCCTCATGCGTTTTATGACGCGATTGCACCAGCCATTCTCAAAGGCCAACCCTTAACCACGGAGGTTCTTGCGTGAAGACACCCTTTGCCCGCATGCTTGTAGGTGTTGCCTGCATCGCGCTCCTGGCCGGCTGCGCCAAATCCAGTACGCAGACAGCCGGTTCGAACGGCGGCAAAAACCCGTGGACGATTCCCGGTACCCTGCGCGTGGGCATCAACCAAGAGCCTGACAATCTCAATCCGATGTTCGCGCACACCGCTGAAACGGATGAAGAAGATCAGCTCATCTTCGCGCCGCTCATGCGCTACGACGAAAAGGGTGACTTCTTCCCCGAACTTGCCACAGAAGTGCCGACATATAAAAACCACGGCATTAGCAAGGACGGCCTTACGATTACCGTGCACATGCGCAAGGGTGTCAAATGGGCGGACGGAGTGCCGCTGACTGCGCGCGACTGGCGCTTCACGTACCAAGCCGTAAAAAACCCGCACAACAACACCAAGTCGCTGTTTCTTTGGGACGATGTTGCCTCGGTGACTTTGCCGGACGACTACACAATCGTCATCAAGCTAAAAACACCAAATGCGGATTTTATCGGAAACCTCGCCAGCGGCGGCGCCGCCTACCCACCGCTCCCCGAACATCTGCTTGGAAAACTTCCGGACCTCAATCGCGCGGCTTTTAACAGCGCACCTCTCTCAAGCGGCCCGTGGATTTTGCAGAAGTGGAATCATGGAAGTTCGCTTGAATACGTTCCCAATCCCAACTACTGGCGCGGCCCCCCAAAACTTCAACATCTCTCCATGCGCATCGTCCCCAACAGCGACACGCAACTCGCGCAGTTGCAAACCCACGAGATCGATGTCTTCCCCTCGGTTAATGAAGATCAGATCAGCCGCGTTCAAGCCATCCCCGGCGTCATCGCTCAGCAGCAACTCACAGCGAATTGGCGGCACATGGGCATGAATACCAGCCGGCCGTTCCTACACGACGTACGCGTGCGCCTCGCAATCGCCGAAGCGATCAATTGGGATCGCATCTTAAGCAGCATTTATCATGGCGTCAATTTGCGCGCGACCTCGGATATCTATCCCAAATCTTGGGCTGCGCCGACCATTCCACCGTACAAGTTCGATCTCGAGGACGCCAAACGATTGCTTAAAGAAGCGGGCTGG
>JALYIF010000069.1 GCA_030775925.1 Vulcanimicrobiota bacterium
GGTGAAGAACTAGAAACGGCTACACGCATGGGCGCCGTGGCCGCGGCTCTCACGATTGAATCCGAAGAGAGCGTTCGCGCGGACCTTTCTCCGCAGCTGCTCGAGGCGCACGCGAGCGCGTTCACAGTATAAAAAAAAGAGCCCCCATCGTGGGAGCTCTTCGTAGATGTTGTTATGCTTTCGTACGTTACTGGTGACCCATCATTCTATTGTGTGAGGTCAGAATATAAATGCGATCGGCATGGCGCATGCCCAGAAAATGCTGATCGTAGATCACTTTGACGTACTGGCCGGCTCGGACTTTGGCCATCTGATATGTGGTCTTGCCGTCTTCGGAGAAAATATTTTTGAATTTTGGCAAAATTGTGAAGGCCAGCGTTTGATGCGTTGCTGGATTGTAGACCTTGATATTATTGGTGGAAACATGGCGGGTGATCCCGGAGAACTCTGCTGCGAGTGCGACCTGGCTGAGGGCAAAGAATAAGACGATGGCAAGGGGGACAAATGTTTTATGATTCATGGACCCATTATACACTCTAATCCGTCCTCAAGAATCTTTACCCATGCCAGCGCGTAGAATGGGCATGATGAAGAATGCCATCTGCGCCACCCTGCTCGCCGCCACCATTGTTCTCGCCGGGTGCGGCGGGGGAGGCGGCGGCAGCACCGGCGGTCCACCGCCAGGCCCAGGGCCTGGCCCAACACCGACGGCAACACCCCCGCCCGGCACGCAGTCGGCCATCAAACACGTTATTATCATCTTCCAAGAGAATCGAACGCCGGACAATATTTTCCAGGGATATCCCGGAATGGACACGGTCTCGTCGGGCAAAAATTCCCTGGGTCAAACCATTCCACTCACCGCGGTCGATCTGAACAACAATTACGATATGGATCATAGCCACACCGCGTACAAATCGCAGTACGACAACGGGCTTATGGATGGCAACGACCTCGTCAAAGTCAACTGTGCATCCCCGGGCGCATGCGGCGCAAATCCGGGCTTCAAATTCGTTCCGCAGGCGCAAGTTCAGCCGTACTGGACCATGGCGCAGCAATATGTAACGGCCGACCGCATGTTCCAAACCAATGAAGGCCCGAGCTTCCCCGCTCATCAGTACATTATCGCCGGCACATCGATCACGACTCCCGGGAGCACGCTCTACGCTTCGGAAAACATCGCGGCTCCGGGAATCGGCTCGGGCGGCGCTGCCGGATGCGCTGCCCCACCCACCAACGTTGTTCCCGAAATCGATATTCTCACCGGAGACGAAAGCCAGAAAACCTACCCCTGCTTCGAGCATCAAACGCTCATGGATTTACTCGATGCCAAGGGCGTAAGTTGGAAATACTACGCGCCTGGTGCCACCTCGATTTGGACCGCGCCGAACGCCATCGCGCACATCCGCAACGGCGCCGGTTGGAACAAGGTCATCATTCCAGAGACCGGTGTCTTGACTGATATTCAAAACAATACACTTGCGCAAGTCTCCTGGGTCATTCCCAGCGGCGCCAACTCCGACCATGCTAAAGGCAATCAAGGTACGGGCCCCGCGTGGGTGGCCTCAATCGTAAACGGAATCGGCAATAGCGCCTACTGGAAAGACACCGCGATTTTCATCACGTGGGATGATTGGGGCGGCTGGTACGATCACGTGGCGCCGCCGCACATCTACAATTCGTATGAACTCGGATTTCGCGTGCCGCTCATTGTGGTATCGCCGTACGCAAAACCGGGCTACGTCTCACATCAACTTCATGAATTCGGAAGCATCCTCCACTTCACCGAAGAGACGTTCAACGTAGGCTCGCTCGGAACCACGGACGCGCGCGCCGATGATCTCATGGACTGCTTCAACATGAATCAAGCCCCGCTCGCATTCCGTACGATTCAAGCCGACCGGCGTGCAAGTGATTTCTTAAACCATCCCGCGCCTTTCAGCGCTCCGGATAACGAGTAGCCTAAACCGTGGTCGCCGATTTCAAAACGCCGGTGTGGCGGCCGACTTCTTCAAAGGCTGCGAGTGCGCGATCCATCTCTGCATGGTTGAGCTTCGCGCTGATCTGAACGCGGATACGCGCGGTGCCTTCGGGCACGACTGGGAATCCAAAGCCCGTTACGAAGATGCCCTTTTTGAGAAGCTGGTCGCTCATCGAGATCGCAAATGCGGTTTCGCCGACAATGATCGGCACGATTGCGCTCTCACCCTCAAGGGGCTTAAATCCCAGCTTCTGCAATCCGGAGCGGAAGTAGGCAACATTCCCGCGCAAGCGATCGACCAAATCGGGATGTCCATCGAGATAATCGATCGCCTCGAGTGCACTGCACGCCACGGTTGCGGGCAGAGCATTTGAGAATAATTGCGGCCGCGATTTTTGGATGAGCGTTTCGATCAATGCGTGGCTCCCAGCGACAAATCCGCCCGCAGCGCCGCCCAACGCTTTGCCGAGCGTCCCGGTGATAATATCGATTTGGCCTTCCAGGCCGAAATGTTCGATGGTGCCACGACCGGTTTTCCCCATCACCCCTGTGCCATGGCTGTCATCGACAACTGTAACGGCGTTGTACTTTTTGGCAAGCGCAACGATCTCGGGAAGTTTTGCAAGTGAACCTTCCATTGAGAAAACGCCGTCGGTAACGATGAGAATCGGGCCGACCGGATTTGCCGCTTTCAGTTTCTCTTCCAAATCGATCATATCGCTGTGTTTGTAGCGTTCGCGCTTTGACTTGCTTGCTAAACGGCACCCATCGATGATCGAGGCGTGGTTGAGCTCGTCGGAAATAATTGTCGAGCCTTCCTCGGCAATAACCGGAAACAGGCCGGTATTCGCCGTCCAGCAAGACACATACGTGAGTGATGCTTCGGTCGACAGAAATTGTGCGATCCGCGTCTCGAGGGTGCGATGAATATCGAACGTACCACAGATAAATCGCACCGATGCCGTACCCGCGCCGTATTGCTCCAAGCCTTTAATGCCGGCATCAACTACTTCGCGCTGGTCGGAGAGCCCGAGGTAGTTGTTGCTTGAGAGCACGATCACGTGCCCCGCTTCTTCCATATCGACTTCGGGCGCCATGGCACTCGTGATGTGGCGTAGGTGTTTGTAGGTTCCCGCAGCTTTGAGTTTATCGAGTTCGGTTTGGAGTTTTGCGCTAAAGGCGGTGTTCACTGTACCAAGTCACCTTTCAGGTCGAGAACGATTTTCGCAGCTTCGCCGGACTTCATCAGCGCGAAGGCTTCATCGAAGCGGGCGAATGGAAGTACATGGGTAATTATTTGCCGTAAATCGACGCGCCCGCTTTTCACAAGCGCTTGTGTTTGATACCACGTTTCAAACATTCGTCGCCCGTTGATGCCTAAGACCGTCAGGCCTTTGAAGATGATGCGTTCGGCAAGGTTGATATTAATGTTGTCACTCGGGATTCCCAACAGCGCCGCGCGCCCGCCGTTGCGCACCATGGCAAGGCCCTTATCGATTGCGGCGCCGCTGCCCGACATCTCGAGCAGTACATCGACGCCATCGCCATTGGTACGCTTGAGGATTTCGTCCACCAAATTTGCGTCCGTTCCCAAGAACGTTTCATCGGCCCCCACGCGCGACGCTAACTCTAGTTTGCTTGGATTGACATCGATCGCATACACCGATGCAGCGCCTGCAGCCCGGGCGACGGGAATTGCCATGAGCCCGATCGACCCCACACCCATAATTGCAACGCTCTTGGTACTGACGCCCGCTGCCATTACGGTGTGCACGGCATTTCCGAGCGGATCAAACACGGCTGCGAACTCATCTGGAATTGCCGGGTCCAGTTTCCATACGTTGCTTTCGGGCATCGCGATGAACTCTGCAAACGAGCCCTCGCAATCCACGCCGATGATTTTTACATGTTCGCATATGTGGGCCTCGCCGGTGCGGCACAACACGCACATGCCGCACGCAATGTGCCCTTCAGCCGACACCCGTTCGCCAACTTCAACCGAACGCACCGCAGCACCGATCGCAGCCACACGCCCCATAAATTCGTGGCCGATCGTGAGCGGCGGGTGAATCCGGTTCTGCGCCCATTTGTCCCAGCTATAAATGTGCTGGTCCGTACCGCAGACGCCCATCTTTTCGACCCGGATCAGGACATCGGATGGGCCGATCTTCGGCACCGAAATCTCTTGGAGCGCGAAGCCCGGCTCGGGGGCCAGTTTGCGCAGGGCCTTCATGGAGGCAGGCACGCCATCTGCGTGGCTCGAGGCGGCTGAATGCGAAGCGATCATCGGAGGGCATTATTCGCGCCCGCGGAGGGTGCCGCCTCGGATGCAAAAAGTCGGTCCCAAAGAAAACACCCGGGAAGATCTCCCCGGGTGTTTCTCTAGGTCGAAGGGCCGCTTAGCGGTTGTTTTCGGAAACTTTCATATCGCTAACGGCGATGTAGCCCAGCTTCTCAAGTGTCTCTTTGTTTGTTTTGACGAAGTTGATGAAGTCTTCAGCTTGCGATGCACTGCCTGCATGCGTGAACATGTGCTCGTAAGACCAGATCGCATACTTGCCACGGACGATATTCTCTTGCGTCGGCGCAATGCCGTCGACTTTGAGAACATTGACGGGCTTGCCTTTCGTGTACGCAAGCGCCACGTAGGAGATTGCGCCAGGCGTGGTGCCGACGGTGTTCACGACGGTGCCTGAGGAATCTTCCACAAGGCCGTTCTCATTGATCTTGGACGCGCCCATGACCGTTGCATTGAATACTGCGCGCGTGCCTGAGGAACGCGGGCGGTTGATAACGACGATGGCTTGATCTTTGCCGCCAACTTGCTTCCAGTTATTCACGCGGCCGGCAAAGATATCGCGAAGTTGCTTACGCGAGAGGCCAGTTACGCCGGATTCACCGTGCGTAATGATGGCGAAGCTCACGACCGCAACTTTGTGATCCTTGAGGCCACTGTTACCCGGCGCAATAACATCGGAGTCGCCAATGTCAACGGACTTGGTCATCGCCTGATTGATTCCGACATACGAACCGCCGCCTGAAACGGTCACTTTAACATCGGAATGCTTCTCTTGATAGCTCTGCGCGGATGCTTTTACGAGCGGCAACAGGGCGCTTGATCCCGACGCGGTGATGTTGGTATCCGCGAAGGCAACCAAGGGGCTGAGTAAGGTCGCAACAACTGCAGCGACCGCAATTTTCTTAAACATGAAGTATCCTTATGAGAGCAAGTGACCTAGAACGAGTATTCGAGCTGCGTACGATTATATTTAAAATCGGGGTTTGACGTCACCGTGGCGCCCGCGCCGAACAGTGTGAAGC
>JALYIF010000070.1 GCA_030775925.1 Vulcanimicrobiota bacterium
GTGCGTAGCGCATCGCATTGACAAATGCCTTATGCGCGTTTGCGGAGTCACCCGCTTCTACGTACGCGCGTCCGAGATACAGCCATGTGTAAGATCCATATAAAGTCGTGCCGGAGTCTTTCTTGTCAGCGAAGTTGCGCTCGGCAAGGGTCACGCCTTTGCGTTCGGCCGCAATTGCATTTGGATAATCTTTCAGCTGAAGATAGGCCTTGCCGATCGAGATGTCCGTATCCGGATCGGGAGCCAGTGCCGCTAATTGCTCGTAAGCGGCTATCTCACTCTTCCAGTCTTTCTTTTCGTAGTAGGCAAAGGCCAGGCCGCTGAGGGCATCTTGGTCTTTGCCATTAATTCCCAGGGCTTTCTGATACGCGGCAATTGCGCCGGGCCAATTCTCAATATTCGTGGCGTAGTCGCCTTGTAAGCGAAACAATAACGCACGGTCCGCATCGCTCTTAACGACCGGAGTAAGCGACGCGATTGCTGTGCTTTCGAGGGCCGCTTGTCCGGCGCGAATTTTAAGATAGTCCGTCACCTCACCCTTGGCCGGATCGGCGTCGCCTAGCAGCTTATTGGATGTGTTGATCGCTTCCGTTGAAGCCTTGACCGTACGCAGAATTCCTTCATAGTCGCTGGGATAGGTGAATTGGGCCGGATCAAGCGTAGCATCAATTTTTGCTTGCACGGGCGACGTGATAGTGCCGTTCTTCCCAGCTTTAGCGGCGCTTACAAAGGCGGCCAGTTGCCCCACCGAAATGACGTCGACGAACCGGGCGCGGACTACGCCCGTGCCGTCGATGACGTACGTTGTTGGAATGCCGAGCACGTCATAGGCTACGCTTGTCGCATGGTCGTCGTCGATGGCAACGGGATACGGCAACCCTTTCGCCGAGATGAATGAATGAATGATCGGCGCCTTTTCCGTGCTATCGACGCCGAGAAATGCCACATCCGAGCCGCGCAATTGTGCATATGAACGGATCATGTCGGGCGTTTCCAAGCGGCACGGCCCACACCAGGTAGCCCAGAAATTCAAGACCAGCACCTTACCGCGAAAATCGTCAAGCGATATAGGCCGCCCGTCCAGGCCTTTGGCTAGAATCGCGGGCGCACGCTCGCCATTTTGGGGACCCGGAATTTGCTGCGCCTGGGCGCTGCCCGGAATGACGACGAATGCCAAGGCTAGGGTTGCGGCTGCGATAAAGGTTTTCAAAAGCTGATCCTCACTGGTTTACGCCGTTCGGCTTAATGCTCGCTTGCTACTCTGACACTCGAGGGCCAAACCGTTATGTTCGAAGTTTATACCCAGCTGCGGTCATCCGCAAGGCCAAGGTGAGGGCAATCGCTGTGAGCGCCCCGATGACGCTCAGCGAGAATCCCAAGTGAAGATAGCCTTGCCCCGTGAACGCATACCGAAAGGCATCGATCGTGTAGAACATGGGATTGAACAGCGAGAGACTTCGGAACGCGGGCGGCAAGAATGCGACCGAGGTGAAGACACCGCCGATAAAGACGAGTGGCGTAATCGCGAAGGTCGTTAGAACCGCGAGATGATCGAATTTTTCAGCCATCAACCCGAAAACGATCCCGAGCGCCGAGAACAACACCGACACCAATATCATCACAAAAAAGTACAGAAACCAGTTACTCGGCACGGTGTGAACAAAAATCAGTCCGAGGATCATGATGAGGTTGGCAATGAGCATTGCCCGGGTGACGCTCCCCAAGATATACCCAAACACCATTTCAGCGGCGGACATCGGAGCGATCAGCATCTCTTGAATCGAATTCATAAAACGCCCTTGAAAGACTGAACTACTACACTCGCCGTACGATGAGTCAATGATCTGCAGCATGATTAAGCCCGGAATCAAAAACGATGCGTACGAGACACCCTGAACATTTGGTATCCGGCTGCCAAGGGCAAGCCCAAAAACGAAAACATACAGCAGCGTTGTGATCAGCGGCGGCCAGATTACCTGGTTGATAATCTTGAACGTACGCTTCATTTCGCGTTTGATGAGCGTCCACATCGCAACGGAGTTCATCGGCGCGTCAATTCCAGGAAGACATCTTGCAGATTGGAGCGCTTAAAATCCACCTCTTCGACGCCGAATCCAGCGCCTTCGAGTTCTGCCAAAGTCGTCGCTAACTGTCCCGGGGTAACGTCGCGAATGCGAATCTGCATGGAGCCAGGCTCAAAGTGCGCGCCGCGCGCGATCAGTGTAGCCGGCAAATCGCGCACCAACCGGTCAACCGTTATGGTTAAGGTGGTATCTCTATTGGTCGCCAGCAGAGATTGCGTGGACTGTAGCGCGGCAAGGCGTCCACTCTGGATGATCCCAATATTGCGACAGAGTGCCTCAGCTTCTTCCAAATAGTGCGTTGTCAAGAAAATGGTGATGCCTTGCGAATTGAGTTTACGCAGCAGTTCCCAAAGCTCGAGCCGCAATTCCACGTCGACCCCTGCGGTCGGCTCATCCAGAATGAGCAGTTTTGGCGCGTGAATCAATGCTCGCGCCAGCGTAAGGCGGCGCTTCATTCCGCCCGAGAGTTTGGTGAAATCTTGCTTGGCTTTAGAACTCAACCCAAATTGCTCGAGCAATTGGTCGGCACGTTCTACAACCTGGCGCCGCCGCAAGCCGTAATACCCGGCCTGGAACAGCAAGATGTCCCGGATAGAAAGATAGCGGTCAAAATTATATTCCTGTGGGGCGAGGCCAATCAGGCCACGCGCTACGCGCCAGTCGCTCACCGTATCGTGGCCGAAAATCCGTATGGAACCCGCATTCAAACGTGCCAAGCCGACGACGGCGTTAATCGTCGTCGTTTTGCCGGCCCCGTTCGGACCAAGAAAGCCAAAGAAATCGCCCGCCGCAACGGTGAGCGAGATATCGTCCACGGCAGTGAAGTCCCCGTACCGCTTGACAATCCCCGTTATTTCGAGGGCGGGTTTTAGGGTATCAGGGTCTTTAATTTTTTGTACCGATGGCGGCGCAGTGTGTCAACATGTTTCTCATAATCTGGAATGCCGCTATGAAGCAATTGGGTTGCAACTTTCTTCACATCGAAGGCCACTCGGCGGTGTTTGACTTCCCATCCCCCCGAGCGCTGCGTCAAAATTGCATAGCCCGCACGCGGGTCACCGTCTTTAGGGAGGCCGGCGGAAGCCACGTTCACGAGCAGCTTTCCGCGCCACATCCGCATGTACGGAAGATGCAGGTGTCCGAAAGCAATCGTATGCGCGGATTCTTTGCCCAGCAAGCGTTCGAGATCTTCATCGGCGGCATCCGGCCAGATATGCTCGTAGTCGTTGGTCGGATTTGCATGCACGACCAACAACTGGTCGGCAACGTCGCCGAAACGCAATTCAAGTGGAAGATCTCGCAACCACGAAACGAGTTTCTCGCCCAGCTCTTTTTGCTGCCAAGCCACTTGCCCGAGTTCGTCGGGGCCAATGACCGTTTCCGAACCCGGATCGGCAATCATGCGATCGGTGTTGCCCCGCAAACAGTGCGCGCCCACATCAATTAGTCGCTGCAAAACTTTCTTGGGTTTGGGTCCATCCATGCAATAGTCGCCCGCGCCAACAATGATGTCGGCACCACCCTGGTTCTGCAAGTCCGCTAGGCACGCATCGAGCGCAACTAAGTTGCCGTGAATATCGGAAAATATGGCGATGCGCATCGCCGCTACGCGCGCTTTAGGGAAAGAATCAGATTTGAGGGCGTCAGGCCGATCTTGCCAAAATCGTAAAGATCGATCGACTCGACGGCAACGCCGGCGCGGCGCAACTGCTCGAGTGATGTGCGAAAACGCATATTTGCAGCAACGCGCCGCTCGCCAAGCGGGAACACGCCCGCGCCTAATTCTTCGCCGCGCTCCAGTTTGATGAGCGTAAATCCGCGCAAGGCGGCTTCATCGACACAATCAGTACCCACGACGATTGCGTCGTTGGCAACGGCGTTGGCGACCGATCGTAACGACGGTGCGCTCGCTGCCAGTTGGATTTCGACCGCACGATATCCATTGGACTGCGCGATTTGCGCAAAGGCTGCTCGCCCGAGTGCATTGGAATTCTTTGACACGGCAATAAATGCCGTATCGCCGGCGAGCAAAACATCAGACCCGCTCAAAATACCGGGGGCCGCGATTTGTCCCATGATGGGAATATCGATACGGGCAAACTCGTTTTCAAGCGCCGCAATTTGCGGGGTGCGACTAAGCGCCGCCGGCCGCATGATGACCGCTCCATTTTCAAAACACACGGCCAGATCGTTAACGGCTACTGCCAGCGGCGTAGGATCCGAGGGTTCGACGACGGTAACATCGACGCCGAAATATTTGAGCATGTTGACCAGGATGCCGTGTTGCTCGAGGGCACGTTTGTAGATGGCCCCGCTCTCGCCGTGCAGAGGCGGCAGCGATTCCACTGCGTTATTGGGACGGATGAGCATTGCCGCGCGGAGGGTTCCCGTGGGATGACCAACCAAGCGCGGTCCAAAATTCACCGAAGTACTGCTCATGACTTTACTCTTCCGAGGACATGCAATGCGGCTTGATATAAAGCGGCCTGCGCGTGATTATACGAACTTTCGCCCATGGCGCCGCGCTCCTGTGCGAGGCGGTCCGCTCGTCGCGACAAATCGATCAAAGCTGCCGAACGTTTGACATCTGCATCCGGGCCGCTTTGGTCGGTATATTTCAGCAGGTCGGCGATGCGCGAGCCTTCGCGGCTAGCGGTTTGTGTTGCCACCGGCAAGGCTGTAAAAGGCGCCGTGTTCGGCACATCGGTGAAATAGTCGGCCAGGTCAGTTGCCAGCAAATCACCCAAAGACAGCGGCGGCAACCCAAGCAGCTCTTCTTCGGTCTTTAGGACGCTCACCGTGGAGATATGCTGCGTTCCGATATAGCTCCGCTTGGCATAGGGCGAGACAACAATTGCATACGAGCGATGTTCCGATACGTGATCGCGCGTTGATTGTGCGTCGTCCGGCATGACGAAGATCGCCGTCGAATCCCATGTCTTCAAATGTGAGAGATAATCGACAATCATGCCAAGCGCGCGATCACCGTCGGCTACTTCTTCTGGAATCGCCGGGATATTGGGACCACGGCCACCGTGGTCGGCCGGCAGCCAAATATAGGTGAACTGCGGCACCGTGCCCGCACGGACGTATGCCCCGTAGTCGTTGATGAATTCATGGGCGCGGCGCACATCGCGGATGCGCAAGTTCCAGCCGGGATAATTCGGGTCGACATGATCGCGCAGTGCCAATGGCGCAGGGACGTCGAGCGAATACAATCCGCCAAGGCCTTTCGTAGGCGCCGAGGTGTCGTCTACGCTGCGAAAATCGGGATCGTCCGCTTTGGGATTCTCATCGCGCCCCTCATCGTAACCGGAAAGCCGAATGAGGTCTCCGTAATCGCGGTACGACATGCCGGAGTGCAGCAGGCTGTTGAAAATGTAGCCGGCACGCGGGTAGTCTTCCGGATCTTCGTTCTTGTTGACAAGCGGCGTGCGACCGCCCTTAACCAGCAAGGTCTTCTCCGTATAGTCGCTCGCAATACCCGCCGCGGCAAACTGATGGCCGGCATCGGACTCTTCGGCATCTGCATACTCGTTCGTCGCTAGGCCGAATGTGCGCGCTAAGGCATGAAGATTGGGCGTGACCGTTTCCCCGAAAGCTGTAAATAAAGGCTCGCCGTTACCGTGCGGGTTGCCAGCGGAATCTTTAAGATCGCCCAGCATGGAGTCGTACGTTTTATTTTCCTCAAGGATGAACACGACGTGCTGAATACGTGAGCTAGCAAGGCCGGAACGCAACGCCGGAACAACCGCGGGCATAGGCGTCGATGCGTGCGGCGCGCGCAGATAGCGCAGTGCACTCGAGGTTGTTTTAGCGATCGGCAATCTATGCAGATCCACACGTTGCAACGTAGACCAGATGGCGTTGCTATCTAAATCGACATTAGAATTTTGCTGAGTTCCCGAGAGCACGCGTCCGTTAAAGTGCCGGTCTTGCCCGTAGCCCTTGGCATTCGCGACGTACAGATACCGGCCACTCGGCGAAAGAGCCAGCGCGCTGGGATACCAACCCGTTGGAATCAGCCCGATGCGGTGCAGATGCGCGGGGTCGCGAGCGTCGAGAATCGCAATAGCATTAATGCCGGCCAGCGCAGCGTAAAGCGTTTTCCCGTCGTGGCTTAAGACCAGCGCATCAGGCTGCGTACCGTAGGGAGCTTTATCGAAGAGGCGGAGTTGCAGACCGCCGATAACCGTCGGCGGCCCTGAGAGTGACAACGTGGCGATCCGATCCACATTCGTCATGGCAACGTACGCATAACGGCCGTCATGCGATGTAACGATGGCGCTCGGGTGTGCTCCCCCCACCGTTTGCTCGCCGTCGGGCGCCGGATCCATCGGAACAAAGCCTGCGGTGTGGTTTGGCGCGATATCGCGGCTCGAGTTCAGCGCTACAACCGAGAGTGCAGAAGCGCGCTGCTGGTCCGCGACCACGTTTGCAAATTGGGGATGTGTTGCGGGGCTCGGGAGCACACCATAGTTCATCAGGCCTTCGTCGGTGACGAGCAAGCGCAGGCCGCTAATTGCGACGCCGTACGGGAAAAAGCCGACCGGAGCAGTTCCGAGCAGACGTCGATTGGCAACATCGATCGCGGAAACGGTATTGGCTAAATTGTTTGCAACGTAGGCCCGCTTTCCATCAGGCGAGACCACGATACTCGCGGGAAAAGCATGGTTTTGATTTGCGAATTTCTCATCAATCGGAGCCGGCACCGGAATCTGCAGATCCTCCGGCGTTAACTTTCCGGCGATGCTTAAATCGAAAACTTTTATTTGGTTGAGCGGACCCTCCGATGCCAACACAATTGTCCGTCCGCTTTTTGCCGGGTCTGAAACGGCCGCGATGCCAATAAAAAATGCATCGGCTCCCTTGGATTGGTAGATATCGGCAACGCGCATCGTGCGCGTATCTATGACGGTGATGGAGTACCCACCGAGCACGCGCGGATCGATGGCATTGCGGGCGCCGAACTCGCGCTCGTCGTCGTTGGTGACGACTGCGTATTTTCCGTCCGGCGAAAGGGCAACTCCGAGCGCGTTCATGCCGACCGGAACGCTCACCCCAACGGGCGCGACAATGCGCCCCGACGGCAGGATCACGTTGTATGGCGACGCGCCAGGTGTGCCGGCGGGACGCTCACCGGCCGGAGC
>JALYIF010000071.1 GCA_030775925.1 Vulcanimicrobiota bacterium
GCTCGCTCAACGCCGACCAAATTACGCTTCAGTAATTTTCCTCGGAGTATGTTGTTCATTCCACGCGATAAACGTGTCCGGTTTGTGCGCCATCAACACTTTTCTAGCTTTTCGCTCTGGATTTAAACGTGAGTTCCGATATGCCGGATTTGTCGAGCTCGCCTAAACCGCTGCTCACCATACGGTCATATTGCGATGCCGCGGCCCGAGCTAGCGGGAGATCGAGCTGCACATCCTGCGCCAGTTGCAAAGCGATATTCGAATCTTTGGCTGCGTGTGCTGCCGAAAAATACGGTTCGTGATCGCGCGCCTGCATGTCGGCGCCGTCGGTCACTAACACGCGCGATGCCGCTCCTGTTTCACCAAACACGGCTCGCACGAGTTCGAGATCGAGACCCAATGCCTCGGCCAATCCCAGACCTTCTGCCAGACCGGCCGTGTTAATATTCATGACCATGTTGACGAGGGCTTTTACCTGCGCTGCTTTTCCGGCCGCACCGACATACAGAACGTTTGACCCGAGAACATCTAAGAGCGGGCGTGCGCGTTCGAAAGCTTCCTGACTACCTCCGCACATCAGCATTAAGGTGCCGGTCTGGGCTTGCGGAATGGATCCCGCCATGCATGCCTCGATAGCTTGCGCGCCGCGCTCTTGGCACAATCGTTCAAGTTCTACATGGACGCCAGGCGAAACCGTCGCACAGTTGATGAAGAGTTTGCCCTTTGGATTTGCCAAAAGGGTATCGGCACCGTCTGTTGCAAAAATCGCACGCATCGCGCGGTCGTCGCTGACAACAGTAATGATTGCATCGGCAAGTTCTGCGACGTCGGCGAGCGTGGCCGCGATGACACCGCCCACTTCCTCGGCGAGCAAATTTGCAGCCGCAGGATCGCGGTCTAAGAGCACTTCTACGTTCCAGCCCTGTTCAAATAGCCGGGACGCCATACCCGCGCCCATGCGTCCGAGACCGACGATGCCGATTTTACTCTGTTTGTTCAAGACGTTCATGGCGTTCATCTGCTGCGCGCTCGTGCGGCGCCCCTGCGCAATCCAAACTCGCCGGACGCTCGTCTCCTTACCGTACCGGCGCTTCACGCTGGCCGGACTTGCCTCGAATAGGAAAGGACCCTATGAAGAACATTCGTTTTGTCGGAGCCGTGAGTGCAGCGTTCGCGTTGCTGGCCATGGCCCCGACCCTCGCAGCTGACAAAATGATGGGCGGCCATATGGCCACCGCACCCGCAATGGTTAATACATCGATGAATTCGCGCTTTGGCGGACGCGGCGTATACACCGGCGCACCGGCTCTTGGCGCAACCCTCGCCGTTGTTATGGCCGGCGGCGGCCCGAAAGATTTTAAGACCACGACATTATTGCAAGTTCTTGCAGGCGACGCATTCAAACCCGAAGTCGCTAAGCTGACCAAGACCTACGGCGCAGCCGCCGTCGGCCAATTCATCAAATCGTTTGATTTTGTAATCGCCGATTCGTTGCACTACGTAACGGTCAAACACATCGCGCTTCCGTCAGCGCCTGCCGTCGATCCGAAGAACGGCGAAGCTCTCGCCGGTGCCTTGTGGGGCGCTTCTTCAATTGGAGGCGGCAAGCACAACGTTGAAGTAGGTTTGGATCACTTAGTGAGCCACCCGCTGCACCTGCAAGTCATGAAGGATTTGGATGCTAAGTATGGCGTTGCGGCCGACGCAAGCTACCACGTCATTCTCACCACGGCAATGAGCGATCTTGCCAAGGCTTACCACCTCGATAACAACGGAAAAATGAAGTCCGCAATGTAGCTCTCAAGCCCAAGCAACCGGGCAAAAGAAGAAAGAGGCCACGCGCTCGCGTGGTCTCTTCTTGTTTGTTCATACCGGGCCGCAGACTCAGCTGCCAGCATCGATGTGCCTCAAGTGTCCCCTTGAGACCAACTGAGTATACCCAGCCGCATCAGTGCTAAACAAGTGCAAACCTGCACGCTTTATGTAAACTTATAGAGTATTGTTAACTGCACGATAAGCAGCCAATTAATCACGTGCGATGTCCAGCAAAAAAGGCATGGCATTTTTGTTATGAATAGCAGGCTGTATGCCAAATAACAGGACATAATGCCGGCTGCAATCGCAGCGATCAACAAATAGGAAGTGAGTGCATTGCCGATCCACCACACGCCAGCGCCGACCGCTAGGTAGTAGAAAATCCCCAAAACGGCGTTAGGTATTCGTAGAAGAAGCCGTGCTGCCGGCCGCTCGACGACGCTGGGCTCGGTCAATGCGCCCGCC
>JALYIF010000072.1 GCA_030775925.1 Vulcanimicrobiota bacterium
CTCGTCGACACTCTGGGTTGAGGTCTCGATCGTCATCTGAGGGTTTCTGGGCGCCTCGTACGGCGACGTAATTCCAGTAAATTCCGGGATCTCGCCCAACCTCGCGCGTTTGTAGAGGCCCTTGGGATCCCGTTTCTCGCAAATTTCAAGTGGCGTCCGGATATAGATTTCGTGGAACGGGCCTGCCGGGCAGGCACGGCGCGCTCGCTCGCGATCCGCTTCAACCGGCGAGACGAGTGCAACGATGCAGATCGTTCCAGCCTTCGCAAAAAGCGCTGCAACCTCACCGACACGCCGTACGTTCTCACGACGTTCATCGATTGTGAAGCCAAGGTCACCGTTGAGTCCCGTGCGCAGCGTGTCACCGTCTAACACGAAAACATTCCAGCCGCGCGAAAAAAGGCGCCTCTCAACACTTCGCGCGATCGTGCTTTTTCCAGACGCGGGCAGACCCGTCAACCAAACAACCCCGCCACGATGCCCAAATCGCGCTGCGCGCTCTGGTTGCGTAACAAGGTGCGGTTCCGCAAAGACATTCGCGGAACGCGGAACCGGTTGTACCTCAGCTACAACACTCGTAACGACCCCGCCGCCCGCAATATAATGGCCTCGGTAGAAGGCAAATTGCGACAAGGGCGACCCGGCGCTCGTATCGACAATCATCGGCGATTCAAAACGAATGCGGACATGGCAAATGTCGTTATTCTGAACGGAATCCGCGGCTGCATACTCCAGCGTATCCATATCGATTTTTTCATGGATGGCAACCAGTGTGCCGATCGCATCGCGGGTACCAAGACGAACGCTCAGCTTTTCCCCGAGCTGTAAGCCTTGCGCGGATAACCAAAATACGGTTGCCTCGACTTCGAGCGCGATGGACGGCGTTGCCCCTGCGAGGGCGCCAACGTCGCCTGGTTGTAGGAACAGCGGCTGGTCTACAATGAGGCCAATCGACTCTCCCTGTTTGGCATCGCGCGTATCCGCGGAGTAACGCACAATGTGTGTGACGGTCGCAGAATAACCGCCCGGCAAAAATTGTAGCAGCGTGCCAGTCGCGATTCCTTTACCGCGGGCAGTCCCCACTAAGACGCGTTGTTCTTGGCGGCGGTACACATCTTGAATTGCGAACCGGAGCGGCAAGTTGCCGGCAATTTGCTCGGCCTGCTCCAAGAATTCCATGAGCGTCGCCCCTTGGTACCAGGCCATCCGCTCGCTCCGGAGCACGACATTGTCACCGTCGCGCGCGACGGCCGGCACCGCGCCGACCAAGTCAATTCCCCACTGCGAATGCAGCCCTTGCACCTGCGCAACAATAGCCTCAAACCGCCGCTGCTCAAACTCGACGGCATCCATCTTATTAACAACAAGCAGGGCCTGGCGCACGTTGAGCAACGACAGGAGCAAGACATGCCGTCGCGTCTGTTCGGAGACGCCTTCTTGTGCATCCACCAGCACCACGCCGAGATCGCCTTCCCATGCGCCGCTAACCATGTGCCGTACAAATTCTTTGTGTCCGGGAGCGTCTATGAATGCAAAGGAACGTTTGGCAGTCGGCAGCCAGATACGCGTGGAATCAATCGTTACTGCCTGATCACGCTCCACCTGAAAGGCATCAAGCAGAAAAGAAATTTCCATCGGCACGCCACGGCGCTCGCAAGCCGCCTGCAACTCTTCGAAGCGGCCATCCGGAAACACACCGCTGTCAAGCAGTAAGCGCGCGATTAGCGTCGATTTTCCATGATCGACATGGCCGAGAAATACAACCGAAAGCGTATCGCTCACATGTACCCCGACGTGCGCAAGCGTTCGAAAGCGTCTTCGCTCTCGTGATCCATTGCCCGACCCGCGCGCTCGGGTGCCGTCGTCGCTTCCAATTCGGCAATAATCTCATCCAGCGATGACGCCGCACTCAAAATCGGAAATGTGATATTCGATTCCCCGAGCGAACGATACCGTTTGCCGCCCCGCGAGAGATACAACGAACAGAATGGAATTTTTTCTCGCCGAGTATAGCGCCACACATCAAGCTCGGTCCATCCAAGCAGGGGGTGAATTCGCAGGTGCTCGCCGTCATCTACGCCGGTTTGAAAATAGTTCCAAAATTCCGGAGGCTGATTACGAAAGTTCCACGCACCTGAGGCCGTGCGCGGGCTGAAAATTCGCTCCTTTGCGCGCGTTGCTTGTTCATCGCGGCGAATCCCCAGAATCACGCCGCGCCACCTCTCTCGCGCGATCAATTGGCGCAACCCTTCGGTCTTACGCGCGGCTGCACGGCCGGCGGGCGGCAGACTCTGATCTACCGCGCTCTCCGGCGGGCAGAGTTCGTTACGATACTGCAGCCCCCAGCGGGCAATGAGATCGTCCCGAAACGTGTAGACCTCATCAAACTCCATCCCTGTGTCCAGCAAGGTGACGCCGAAGGGAACCTCACCAAGAAAGGCCTTACGCACCAGCCAGAGTAGCGCGGTACTGTCCTTGCCGATTGACCAAAGCATGCCCAGGGGCTTGACGCGGCGGTACGCCTCCCGGAGAATAAAAATCGTGTCCGCTTCCAAGCGATCGAGATGCGCGTCGTTCACAGCATGCGTAGTCCGGCAAACAGGAGCACTGCTCCCACCGTTGGCCGCAAAATTCTATCGGCACTCGTAGAGCTGAAGCGGCTACCGATCAGGACGCCCGGAATCGACCCCAGTAATAGGCTCATGCTTATTGCGAGATTTACGTTGCCGAGACCAACGTGCGCGGCGGAAGCGACTGCTGTAATCATCGCCGAGAAGGCCAGATCTGAGCCCACAATGGAGCGAACGTCGTAGCGGCGCAAGAGCAGCAGCAGTGGGAGGGTGATGGCCCCGGCGCCAACGGAGGTCGCCATTACAATCACTCCGACAAGCCCACCAATTCCCATCAGTAAGAGGCGGCTAGGGGGTTTGCTGTCCTCGGGTACCACTTGCGTACCAAACAGGCTCGGGAGAATCGTAAGCACCGCCGCCAAGCAAACCGCCATGCCGATCCAGTGGCGGACGATTGATGTAAAGTCCCCAAGATTATAGCGCGACTCAAAGTAGCGCAGCATAAACCAACCTGCAGCTAACCCGATTGCCCCACCGGCGGTTAGATCCAGCGCTAACCGGAGATTCAGCGTGCCTTGCCGGGCGTGGACGAATGCACCCACAATTTTCGTGGGCGCATTGTAGAGCAAATCCGTACCGACCACAATGAGCGGATCAACTTTGAAGAACATGACGAGTAGAGGCGCCATCAATGAAGCCCCGCCGACCCCGGTTGCGCCGACAAGAATCCCGACAACAAACCCGGCCCCAATGAGCTCTAGCAGCAAGCCAAAACTTGTTCCGTAAAAGCCGCGGTTGAGAGCGGGTGGTCTGTCCCGTGTGCAATGTCAGCCGTGCGAGCGCCTGAAGCGATCGCACGTTCTACGGCCGTTTCGATCCGAGCCGCCCCAGCTTCATCGTCAATACTGTGTCGCAGCAACATCGCCGCGGACAGAATTGCGGCCACAGGATTGGCGATTCCCTTACCCGCGATATCGGGAGCACTCCCACTAATGGGTTCGTATAGTCCGAACTGCCTGCCGGGCGTTCCGCGCGAACCAAGGCTTGCACTCGGAAGATTCCCGATCGACCCAGTGAGAATCGCGGCCTCATCGGAAAGAATGTCGCCAAACATATTCTCCGTTAGCAGAACGTCAAAAGACTTCGGAGCCCGCACGAGCTGCATGGCTGCATTATCAACCAAGAGATGCTGCAACTCAACGTCGGGATAGTCTTTGGCGACTGATGCAACGACCCGCCGCCAGAGACGTGATGTTTCCAAAATATTTTGCTTATCGATTGAGGTCACGAGTTTGCGGCGCTTGCATGCCAAATCAAATGCGACACGTGCGATGCGCTCAACTTCAGGCGGCCGGTAAATCATGGTATCGATCGCCGTTTCAACACCATCGATGGTGCGCGTCTCTTTTGGCTTTCCAAAGTAAATACCGCCGGTTAGCTCTCGGATGACGACCAAATCTAACCCTTGCACGTACTCCGGCTTGAGGCTCGACGCATTTTCTAGTCCAGCGAAAACGCGAACGGGACGAATGTTGGCGTACAGTTCATAATCTTGACGCAGCAAGAATAGCGCATATTCCGGACGTTCTTGCAACTTGCGTCCTTCATATTCGGGCAGCCCCACAGAGCCGAACAAAATGGCCGCACTCCGGTCACAGAGTTTGCGCGTGTCGTCCGGGAAGGCCGGCAATCCGGCCTTCAGCGCAGCGGCGCCAACCGGTGCTTCGACGTACTCTAAATCGGGCCGTACCCGTCGTAGGACGGTCAAGGCAGCGCCGGTAACCTCCGGCCCAATACCATCGCCCGCCAAAACCGCAATCGTCGTCGTCATAGTGAGCCGTGATTAGCCCAAAGGGGCAAATTTCTTGCGCGCGCGCGAAACGGCTAGGCGAATGTGAACGGCGGGTGGGGGCCGTCGAGATAGTACGTGAGGCCCAATTCGCGGGCAGCGACCGCATAACGCATGAGCGCCGCGCGGAATTGTCGCAAGCGCGACCGGCGCAACAAGAACGTTCCACCGAACAGGTAGTGTGCATTTGGAAGGGGCTCAATGCGGCGCGAACCCGATGCGAGCGCGCTAC